>NZ_JBOGDD010001067.1:0-6329 GCF_050701675.1 Mycobacterium sp.
ACGCTGACCTGTGTTTTGCCCGCCTACCTGAACGCGCTTTCGGGCAACGGCGTCCACGTCGTGACGGTCAACGACTACCTGGCCAAGCGCGACAGCGAGTGGATGGGTCGCGTGCACCGCTTCCTCGGCCTCGACGTCGGCGTGATCCTGGCCCAGATGACGCCGGACGAGCGCCGGGTGGCATACGCCGCCGACGTCACCTACGGCACCAACAACGAGTTCGGCTTCGACTACCTCCGCGACAACATGGCGCACACGGTCGAGGACATGGTTCAGCGCGGGCACAACTACGCCGTCGTCGACGAGGTCGACTCGATCCTGATCGACGAGGCCCGGACCCCCCTGATCATCTCCGGGCCCGCCGACGGAGCCTCGAACTGGTACGTCGAGTTCGCGCGGTTGGCGCCGCTGATGGAGAAGGACGTCCACTACGAGGTCGACATCCGCAAGCGGACCGTCGGCGTGCACGAGGTCGGGGTCGAGTTCGTCGAGGATCAGCTCGGTATCGACAACCTGTACGAGGCCGCCAACTCGCCGTTGGTCAGCTACCTCAACAACTCGCTGAAGGCCAAGGAGCTGTTCTCGCGCGACAAGGACTACATCGTCCGGGACGGCGAGGTGGTCATCGTCGACGAGTTCACGGGCCGCGTGCTCGTCGGCCGCCGTTACAACGAGGGTATGCACCAGGCGATCGAGGCTAAGGAACACGTCGAGATCAAGGCCGAGAACCAGACGCTGGCGACGATCACGCTGCAGAACTACTTCCGCCTCTACGACAAGCTCTCGGGTATGACGGGTACCGCCCAGACCGAGGCGGCCGAGCTGCACGAGATCTACGGTCTCGGCGTCACCTCCATCCCGACCAATCGGGACATGATTCGCACCGACCAGTCCGACCTCATCTACAAGACCGAGGAAGCCAAGTACATCGCCGTCGTCGACGACGTCGGCGAGCGGTATGAGAAGGGGCAGCCGGTCCTCATCGGCACCACCAGCGTGGAACGCTCGGAGTACCTGTCGAAGCAGTTCACCAAGCGCCGGATCCCGCACAACGTGCTGAACGCCAAGTTCCACGAGCAGGAGGCGAACATCATCGCCGAGGCGGGCAGACGCGGCGCCGTCACCGTCGCCACCAACATGGCTGGCCGCGGCACCGACATCGTGCTCGGCGGCAACGTCGACTTCCTCGCCGACACGCGCCTGCGCGACCGTGGCCTCGATCCGGTCGAGACGGCCGAGGAGTACGAGGCCGCCTGGGACGAGGCCCTGGCCCAGGTCAAGGCCGAAGCCGACACGGAGGCCAAGGAAGTGATCGAGGTCGGCGGCCTCTACGTGCTTGGCACCGAGCGACACGAATCACGCCGCATCGACAACCAGCTGCGCGGCCGTTCGGGTCGCCAGGGCGACCCCGGCGAATCGCGGTTCTACCTTTCTCTCGGCGACGAGCTGATGCGGCGCTTCAACGGCGCGACCCTCGAGTCGTTGCTGACCCGGCTCAACCTGCCCGAGGACGTGCCCATCGAGGCCAACATGGTCACCAGGGCGATCAAGAGCGCCCAGACCCAGGTCGAGCAGCAGAACTTCGAGGTCCGCAAGAACGTCCTCAAGTACGACGAGGTGATGAACCAGCAGCGCAAGGTGGTCTACGCCGAACGCAGGCTCATCCTCGAAGGTGAGAGCGTGCAGGAACAGGCCAAGCAGATGGTCGAGGACGTCATCGTCGCCTACGTCGACGGCGCCACCGCAGAGGGCTATTCGGAGGATTGGGATCTCGCTGCGCTCTGGGAGGCGCTCAAGATGCTCTACCCGGTGGGCATCGACCACCACGACCTCATCGACTCCGACACCGTCGGCGAGCCCGACGAGCTGACCCGCGACGAGTTGCGCGACGCGCTCGTCGAGGACGCCCGCCGCGCGTACGCGGCGCGGGAAGCGGAGTTGACCGAGATCGGTGGCGAGGGCGCCATGCGGCAACTCGAGCGCAGCGTGCTGCTGACCACCATCGACCGCAAGTGGCGCGAACACCTCTACGAGATGGACTACCTCAAGGAGGGCATCGGCCTGCGCGCCATGGCGCAGCGCGACCCGCTCGTCGAGTACCAGCGCGAGGGCTTCGACATGTTCAAGGGCATGCTCGATGGGTTGAAGGAGGAGTCCGTCGGGTTGCTGTTCAACGCCCAGGTTCAGGCCGCACCCGCCGCTCCCTCGACCCAGGTCGGGGCCGCTGCCGCGCCGCCGAACCTCGCGCAGTTCGCCGCCGACGCCGCCGCAAAGGCCCGCGAGCTCGAGGCCGACGGATCGGTCGCGACCGAGGAGCGGGCTCCGCAGCCGGTTCCGGCCTTGCGCGTCAAGGGCATCGACGACGAGAAGGCCCCCCCGATGACGTACTCCGGCCCAGCCGAGGATGGTTCGGCAGAGGTACAGCGCGGCGGTGGGGGCCGGCACGCGGCCCCGACCGGCGGATCCCGCCGGGAGCGACGCGAAGCCGCTCGCAAGCAGAGCCGTGGCGGCCCCAAGGCACGCCGAGGCTGACAGGCCTCAGCCGATCTGCAATGCGACGACGAGCCAGCGCCCCTTGACGAGTTCGACTCGGCAGGCGATGGCGCGCACGCGCCGGCCGCGCGTATAGGTCGCGAACACCTCTGCGGCAGTTGCCTCGCCGTCGACGACGGCCGCCGAACGTAGTCGCACCCGTCGCAGGACGGCAGCACCCTCCGGCGAGGTGGTCCGGGTGAGACTGGCAACGGCATCGAAGAGTGTCGGAGCGAGGAGTGGCCGAAGCTGCACCACGGGACGGCGTCTATCCGTCACCTCGAGGACCCGGCGCAGCGCGGCGTCGGCGAAAACGGCTGCAGCGCGCGGTGGTAGGAGTTCGTGGGGCCGCGCCCTGGCAGCCGCGACGGCGGGTACCGACCGCAACGGTCGCGGGGTGTGCCGGTGCAGCGCGGCCGGCGACGGCGGCGGGCACGCACTCACCGGAAATGCCCCGACGGGCGGCGGCTCGTAGTCCACGACCGGCGAGGTGAATGAGGTGCGTTGAATCGGCATGCGTGATGCGGTCACGGTTGTTCTCCAGCGGTCGGGGCGAAAAGGACGACATCTGCTGGAGAGTCGCAGATGCATCAATGATCCCACGGTCCGAGGACACTGCCGAGCACCCGTGATGCGGCATGCCAGATTCGCCGGATACGGTGACGGTGTTCAGACGTTGAGCCGGGGGGAGGTTACGCCGTCATGGCAACGAGACTGTCGGCGCCCGACGCGTCGTTCTTCCACCTCGAGAACACGTCGACACCGATGTACGTCGGTTCACTGTCGATCCTTCGCAAGCCGCGCAGCGGGCTCAGCTACGAGACCCTCCTCGAGACCGTGGAGCAGCGCCTGCCCCAGATTCCGCGCTACCGGCAGAAGGTGCGCGAGGTGGTCCTCGGCCTCGCGCGACCGGTATGGATCGACGACCGCGAGTTCGACATCACCTATCACATCCGCCGGTCCGCGCTGCCGTCTCCTGGCAGCGATGCCCAGTTGCAGGACCTCGTCGCTCGGCTCGGATCGCGGCCGCTCGACAAGTCCCGCCCGCTATGGGAGATGTACCTGGTCGAAGGGCTGGCCAAGAACCGGATCGCGATCTACACCAAGTCGCATCAGGCCCTCGTCAACGGCATGACGGCACTCGAGATCGGCCACGTCATCGCCGACCGAACGCAGAGGCCGCCCGAGTTCGGCGAGGACATCTGGATTCCGGCGCGCGAGCCGAGCGACACCAGACTCGTCCTCGGCGCCGTCGGCGAGTTCGTCGCCCGTCCCGGTACCCAGCTCGCGGCCGTGCGGTCCGCGGTCTTGGAGTCGGTGACCAACACGGGGCAACTCGTCGACGTTGGACGTCGGTTCGCCGACGTCGCGCGAACGCTGGCGCGTGGCACCGCGCCAAGCAGCCCGCTCAACACCACCGTCTCGCGCAACCGCCGGTTCACCGTCGCCAGTCATCAGCTGGACGACTACCGCAGGCTGCGGTCGCGTTACGACTGCGACGTCAACGACGTCATCCTCGCCGTGATCGCAGGCGCATTGCGCAACTGGCTGATGTCGCGCGGCGAACCGGTGACCTCGACGACCACCGTGCGCGCGATGGTCCCCATGTCGGTGTATCCCGATGCGGAGCTGGACGTGGCGGGGCCGGGGCAGGCGATCAGCGAGGTGTGGCCGTTCCTGATCGATCTCCCCGTCGGGGAGGGCAACGCGGTGGTGCGGCTGTCGCAGATCGCCCACGCGACGGAATCCCATTCGACCGCGGCGAGCCTCGTCGACGCGCGGAGCATCGTGACGCTGTCCGGATTTGCGCCACCGACGTTGCACGCCATGGGAACTCGAGTTGCCACCAGCTTCTCTGCGCGCCAGTTCAACCTCCTGATCACCAACGTGCCCGGTGCCCAGAAGCAGATGTACGTCGCGGGAACCAAGCTGCTGGAGACCTATTCGGTGCCGCCACTGTTGAACAAGCAGGTCCTCGCGATCGGCGTGACGTCCTACAACGGCATGCTGTACTTCGGCATCAACGCCGACCGTGACGCGATGAGTGACGTGGACATGCTGCCGACGTTGCTGCGCGAGACGCTCGACGAATTGCGCGAGGCAGCGCAGTAAGCCCGCTCGCACTACGATTCGTCGATGAGCAAGAGCAAGTCGGCGAAGGACTCGAAGAAGTCCAAGAAGTCCAAGATCCCGAATGACGTCTACGAGGCCGAACTATTCCGTCTCCAAACGGAATTCGTGAAACTTCAGGAGTGGGCGCGACATACCGGGGCTCGTATCGCGGTGATCTTCGAGGGGCGAGATGCCGCGGGCAAGGGCGGCACCATCAAGCGCATCACCGAGTACCTCAGCCCGCGCGTGGCCCGGATCGCCGCACTGCCGGCGCCCACTGACCGCGAGCGTGGCCAGTGGTACTACCAGCGTTACATCGCGCAGCTGCCTGCGAAGGGCGAGATCGTGCTGTTCGACCGGTCCTGGTACAACCGGGCCGGCGTCGAGCAGGTGATGGGATTCTGTACGCAGCAGGAACATACGCTGTTCCTGCGCCAGACGCCGGTGTTCGAGCAGATGCTCCTCGAGGACGGCATCCTCCTTCGCAAGTACTGGTTCTCGGTGTCCGACGACGAGCAGTTGCGCAGGTTCAAGTCGCGCCTCGACGATCCCGTCCGCCAGTGGAAGCTCAGTCCGATGGACCTCGAATCGGTGTACCGGTGGGAGGACTATTCGCGGGCCAAGGACGAGATGATGGTGCACACCGACATCCCCCAGAGTCCGTGGTACGTCGTCGAGTCGGACGTCAAGAAGCACGCCCGGCTCAACATGATGAGCCACCTGCTGTCCACCATCGACTACCACGAGGTCGACCACCCCAAGGTGGAGCTGCCGGAGCGGCCGATCCTGAGCCACGGGTACGAGCGGCCATCGCGATCGTCGTCGACCTACGTCGACGACCATGTCGCCACGTTGATGGGGGACCGTGAGTAGGACAGCTACTCTCGCGTAGTGCGTGTCTACATCCCGGTGACTCTGGCCATGCTGCAGCGCCTCGTCGCCGATCAGTCGATGCACGCCTTGAGCGGCACGGCGTTCGCGGTCACTCCGACGTTGCGCGAGTCCTACGCAGAAGGCGATGACGACGAGCTCACCGAGGTCGCGCTGCGCGAGGCGGCAATGGCGTCGCTGCGCCTGCTGGCTGCCGAGGACCAGACAGGCGGGCTTCCGTTGCGGCGTGCAGTGCTCGTCGCGGAGGTCGACGGCGCGAAGGCCCGGCCCGATCTCGATGATGCGGTCGTGCGGCTGGCCGGCCCGATCGGCGTCGCCGACGTGATCGCCGCCTACGTGGACAACGCTGCGGCCGAACCCGCCGTCACGGCTGCTGTCGAGGTGGTTGACCTGGCGGATCTCGGCGATGAAGACGCCGAACTCACCGTCGGCGATGCGCAGGATCACGACCTGGCCTGGTACGCCACCCAGGAGCTGCCGTTCCTGCTCGAATTGCTCTGAGCACTAGAAACGCCCCCGTAAGTTACGGTACCGTAGGTTAGATCCGACAGGCCCCAGACTCCGGCCCGGAACTCGTGACACAGCGATCAGGAGCCTTCATGGCGAAGAACGAAATCAAGGTCTCCGCCCGCTTGGCCGACACCGTCCGACCCACCCCGGCCGGTGCCGAGCGGCATCCCGGTTGGCACGCACTTCGCTCGGTCGCCGAGCGCATCACCACCCCACTGTTGCCGGACGACTATCTCAAGTTGGCCAATCCGCTGTGGTCGGCCCGCGAGCTGCGTGGCCGCGTG
>NZ_JBOGDD010001068.1:0-2456 GCF_050701675.1 Mycobacterium sp.
GGCGGCAACTACATCAAGTACCAGGGCATGGTCGACGGTGTTCCGCGGGTCGAGACGCACCTCGAGTGGCAGATGACGCCGCACACCGATCCCAGCTGGGACATCAAGGGCTGCTACATCACTCAGATCAAGGGCGACCCCTGCGTCTACAACAAGCACATGATCTTCCCGAAGCCGGGCGTCGACCTGTCCAACCCGGACAACTTCGCCTCCATCGGCATGACGGTCACCGGCCTGCCCGCGCTGAACGCTCTTCGGTCCGTCGTCGCCGCACCGCCCGGTCTGATCACCAGCGCCGATCTGCCGCTGCGCGGCTTCGCCGGGCGCTTCAAGTAGCGGCGCCGCTACACCGTCATCTCACCCATCTCCGACCAACCGGTCGCGTCGATGGTCTGGCTGATGATCTTGGGCGTCGACGCCAAGAGCGCAGGCGTGTCGGCGATGAACTTGTCGAAGTGTGCACTGGTGACGTGTTCCTTGCCGGCGTCCCCGTCGCGGAAGCCCTCCACCAGAACGTATTCGCCAGAGTCCTCCAGGCTGCGCGACCAGTCGAACCACAGGTTGCCCGGCTCGGCGCGGGTGCTGGCGGTGAAGTCGGCCATCAGGTCGGGGAAGTTCTCGACGTACTGCGGCTTCGGCTTGAACTTCACGACGATGAAAATCACGAGGGCTCCTACGGGGTCAGGATCGCGCGGCCGCGGACGTTGCCGGCGTCGAGATCGTCGATGGCGGACTGGAAGTCGTCGAGCGCGTACTTCTGCGTATGCAGGTTGACGGAACCGCGGGCGGCGAGCGCCATCAGGTCGCACAGGTCGTTGTAGGACCCCACCAGGTTGCCGATGAAGTTGATCTCGGTGGAGATGACGTCGATCGTCGGAACGTCGATGTTCTCGCCGTACCCGACGACGTGGTAATCGCCCGCCCGGCGCAGCATGGCGATGCCCTCGCGGGTGGCGCCACCCTCGCCGACGAAGTCGACGACCGTCTCGGCACCGTGGCCGCCGGTGAGTTCGAGAACCTGCTCGACCTGATTGCCGTCGGCGACGACGCTGCGGTCGGCACCGATCGCCTCGGCGAGTTTGAGCGCTTCGGGGTTGCGGTCCACGACGATGATCTCGGCGGGGGAGAGCGCCTTGAGCACCTGAATGCCGATGTGGCCCAACCCTCCCGCGCCGATGACGACGCAATGGTCCCGCGGCGTCAGTCGGCGGGCGGCCTTGGCGGCGGCGTGATAGGCGGTCAGGCCCGCGTCGGCGAGCGCGGCGACGTCCGAGGGCTCGAGCGAGTCGTCGATCTTCACCACGCTGCGCGCCGAGGTCTTGAGGTACTCGGCGTACCCGCCGTTGGTGTCGATGCCAGGGAATTGGTTTGCCTCGCAGTGCACGTCGTCACCCGAGCGGCAGGCCCGGCACAGCCCGCAGGTGATCAGCGGGTGCACGATCACCTTGTCGCCCTCGGCGACGTTGGTCACCGCGGAACCGACGGCCTGTACCCAGCCCGCGTTCTCGTGCCCGATCGTGTACGGCAGCGCAACCTGTGACTTCTCGGCCCACTGGCCTTCGAGGATGTGCAGATCGGTCCGGCAGACGCCGGCGCCACCGATCTTGACGACGACGTCGAACGGTCCGGTCGGGGTCGGTACCGGGACCTCGGCCATCTGGAGATTCTGGTGGTAGCCGATGACCTGGACGGCTCTCATGGTGCTCATGACTGTGCGTTCCTTCCAACGAGTGTGAGTTGTCGAGCCTGATCGGCATCGGGGTAGCGGGTGCGTAGGAGTCCCCGGCAGAAGTGGGCGTTCCCGTCGATCGAGATCCGGGTGGACCTGGCGCGGCGCAACGCCATCGGGACGTCGTCGGGGGCGTACCCGGTTCCGGTGTGGTCGACCAACACCAGATCCTCTGGCGCGGTGGCCAATCCGATGTCACGCCGCCGTCTCAGCAACGCGGCGGTGGCGTCGTCGGCGGGAAGGTCCCGGATCCGGACCCCGCCGAGATCGGCGACCGGGCGTTCCGGTTCGGCGCGCAGCAGGGCGGTGAGGCAGCGTTCCATGGCTGCGGTGTGCGCCTTGCGCTGGAACGTCACGCGTAGTTCGTCGAGGCCGTCCTCGGCCTCGTGCGCGAACGTGCCCCGGTACCCGGCGTCGGCCGCCAGGCCGGTGTTGATGATGTCGGAGTCGTGGTGGTCGTCGAGCTCTACCGTGACCTCCCGCGTCCAATCCAGCTTGACCAGAACGTCTTTGGCGTCCGAGGCCATCAGGTAGGCGAAGTTCGGCGCGCAGAACGACGTCGGAAGGCGCAGATGAACCTCCAGATCGCCATCGGGCGAGAGGTCCACCGTGTGCACGAACCCGAGGTCGGTGATCGGCTCGTCGAGTTCGGGGTCGATGACGGCGTCGAGCGCGCGAAGAACGGCCTCTCGCAGCAATTCCCGGTCCACGTCAGGCCTGCACCAGG
>NZ_JBOGDD010001069.1:0-1961 GCF_050701675.1 Mycobacterium sp.
ACGACGTGCCGTCAGCGAGGTCAACGAGATCACCCGGCTCGTGTTCACGGAGTGGATCAAGAGCCAGCTCGGCGATGATCCCGAGTTGGCGGCGAAGGTGGTGCCGGACTATCCCGCCACGGGCAAGCGCACGTTGCAGGACAACGGCAGCTGGCTGCGGACGCTGACACGCGAGGACGTCGACTTGATCCGCGCGCCGATCGACCACATCGACTCCGGCGCCATCGTCACCGACGACGGCGTCCGCCATCCGGCCGACGTGATCGTGTTCGCCACCGGGTTTCAGGCCACCGAAATGCTGTGGCCCATGACGATCACGGGTCGTGACGGGCGTGATCTCCGCGAACTTTGGGGGCAACGGCCGTCCGCGCTGCTGGGGATCACCGTGCCCGGGTACCCGAACTTCTTCTGCATGTACGGACCCGGAACCAACCTCGCCAGCGGTGGCAGCCTCATCTTCCACTCGGAGTGCCAGATGCGTTACATCTCGAAGTGCCTGGACAAGCTGATCGCCGACGGGTTGCGGTTCATGGAGCCACGGCAGGATAGGACGGCTGACTGGGTGCGACGCACACAGGAGGAGATGCGCAAGATGGTCTGGTCGCAGCCGTCGATCAAGCACTCGTTCTACAAGAACAGCCACGGCGAGGTGTACACGCTGAGCCCGTGGCGACTGGTCGACTACTGGACCTGGACCCGAGAACCCAACCTCGACGACTACGTCTTCGGCTGACGCTGAGGCGGGCGGCGGAGTCGATTCACGACACGGTCAGCGTCCGCAGTCGCGGCCATATCGATGCCCACGGCTCGCGCAGCCCCGTGAGGAGAAAGGCATGCATGTCGTCGCCGATGTCGCCCACCTGGCTGGTGGCCGTGAAGTACGGCGACAACGCGCTCGGATCCCGGCCGACGTAGAGCACCGCGTCGTGGTCGGCAGGCGGCTCCGCGAAGTAGCCGTAGCCGCGGTTTCCGCTGTACGCCGTCGGAAGACCGTAACGGTCGGCAAAGCCGTCGAGAAACGCTGCCACGATGTAGGACTCGCCGTAGACGACGGTTCGGTCGCGCTGGTCGGCCGGCAGGCCGTGAAGCACCTCCGCGGTGCTCTGGGCAATGCCCTCGCCGACGTCCGAACGGGCGATCGTCACCGATACGACCAGCGTGCCGAGCGCCATTGCCCCGCAGGTCACCCACACCGACCACAGCAGCCATCGGCGCGGGGTCCGTCCCGATTCTCTTCGGCGTTGCAGCCCAAGGGCGCCAGCGGCGACCAGCGGCGCATACAACCCCACCAGGTAGTAGGGCCTTCCCTCGGCGATCACGAAAACGACCCACAGCACCGGAAACGCCACTCCCAGATACCGGTACGGCCTGAGCTCGTCCGTGCGCAACAGCCGGACGAGTCCGTAGACCGCGAGGAAGGCGCCGGCCAGACCGGCGAACAACAGCAGCCCTACGGCGATTCCGCCTCGACCGCCGTAGAGCGCATCCGCCTCGCCTGCGACGACGCGCGTCATCCGCAGCTGCGGCCAACCGTGGAACTGCTGCCAGATCACGGTGGGCGAGGCGATCACCAGTGCGACCAGCGCGCCCACCCACAGCATCGGCCGCCGCAGCAGGTCGCGTGGTCCGCACACGGTGATGGCGACGAGTAGCACCAGACACAGCAGCGCGACTTGAAACTTCGTCAGTACGGCGAGACCCGCGATGACGCCGATGACCAGAAGCAACCGGTCGTCGCGCACCCTCTGCCATCGAACCATCAACCACACCAGCAACATCCACTGCAGTGGCTCCAGTGCGTACGGCGTCAGCCAGTGCCCGGCCAACGTCGTCCACAGCGCGGTGGCCTGCGCCGCGGCCACGAAAACCTGTGCACGACGGTCGCATCCGAGCTCGCGTGCGATGAGTGCCGCGACGACCACTGCTGCCGCGGTCGCAAGGATGGCGGGCAACCTCAATGC
>NZ_JBOGDD010001070.1:0-3338 GCF_050701675.1 Mycobacterium sp.
GTCCAGGAGATCACGGGTGGGCGGGTGGCGGCGATCGCGGTACCGGTGAATGGCACCGAGAATCTGGTCACCATCATCGAACTCAAGAAGCGAGGTGATTCCAACGAGGAGGCAATGCGCTGGCTCGGCGGCGTCAAGAGCGACGTCACCTCCGCCATATCCAATGCGCATGGCTTGAACGTCGGGGACGTCGTGCTGGTACCGCCAGGGTCGATTCCGACCACGACGAGCGGCAAGATTCGACGGGCGGCCTGCGTCGAGCAGTACCGCCAGGATGAATTCATCCGGTTGGACGCCTAAGCCCGGGTTGGGTCGCGTCGCCGACGGGGCCGAGTCACAGGCCCACCGAACCGACCACGACCAGGACGGCGCCGATCCCGGCCAGCAGAACGGCGACGTGGCGGCGACGGCGCGACCGGAGCCAGCCGTGTAGCGCGTCCATCGCCGCCCGGGTCCGCTCCGGCACGACCAGGTAGACGACCAGGGGGATCTCCACCAGCGCGAAGGCCACCACGTTGAACGCCACCAGCGCAGCGACCTGGGTCATGGCTGCGGTGCCGGAAGCGAGGATGACCGCCAGCGCCGCCAGGTAGTCGATGGATGGCAGCGCGATGCCGAGGCCTGCCACCGCCGCCACCCACGGCGAGCTGCCGTTCGCCAGCCGCCGAGCCCAAGCGGACATTCGCCCGGGGTTCTCGGACCGCGGTAGCTGCAGGCCACTGGCCAAGAAGGCGGCGACCAGCAGGGCCAGCACGCCGATCACGATCTGCACCTTGGGCAAGGTGAAGTGCGCGGACCCCAGCAGCGCGGGCCGAACGGCGAAGAGCACCACCAGACCCACCGTCGTTCCCATGGTGAAGCCGCCACCCAGGAACGCCAGCAACTGCAGGATCGGCCGCGGCCGGTTCAGCATCAGGACCGTCATGCCGATGCGGAACGGTTCCAGGCTGACGGCGACGGCCATCACCAGAAGAGTGATCCACATGGTGGGTCGGTTGCCGGTTTCGCTCGACCGGCTAGGCGTCCAACCGGACGGTGACCGCCTCGTCGGCGGGCTGAAGGCCGGCACGTTCGCGCAGAATTGTGAGAAGAGTCGGCTGAGGCATGGGCGTCAGGTTACCGCCCGGTGTTCGGTCACGTGCCGTCCGCGACTTTGAGTTCACGTCGATCGAGAACGTGGCCGAGATGCCCGATCGCGTTGATGATGGAAGGCGTGTCCGTTCACACCGCGCTGCCCGTCGTCGATCTGCGCGACGAGCCCGCCGCGCTGCGGGAGCGCCTGCGATCGGTGGCGCACGAGGTGGGTTTCTTCCACCTCGCCGGACACGGGGTGCCCGACGATCTGACCGCGCGAGTGCTCGCGTCGGCGCGGGCGTTGTTCGCTCTGCCTCAGCCGGACAAGGACGCCGTCGCGATGGTGAACAGTCCGCACTTTCGCGGCTACACCCGCCTCGGCGGTGAGCTCACCGGCGGCGCCGTCGACTGGCGCGAGCAGATCGACATCGGACCCGAGCGCGTGCCCCTGCGCAACCCGGCAGAGCCGTATCTGCGGCTGCAGGGCCCCAACCAGTGGCCACCCGCGCTGCCCGACCTGCCAGGGATCATCGCCCAGTGGGATAACGCGCTCGCCGACGTCGGACGAAGGTTGCTGCGGCACTTCGCCGTATCGCTCGGCAGCCCCGAGGACGTCTTCGATGCGGCGTTCGCCGAGACACCCGCCACGTTGATCAAGATCGTCCGTTACCCGGCAGAGGCCGACAGCCCGCAGGGGGTCGGCGCCCACCGCGATGCGGGCGTGCTCACGCTGTTGCTCGCCGAACCGGGCAGCTGTGGGCTGGAGGTCCGCGGGTCGGATGGAGAGTGGATCGACGTCGACCCGCAGCCCGGCGCGCTGATCGTGAACATCGGTGAGATGCTCGAGATCGCCAGTGGCGGCTATCTGCGTGCCACCGAGCATCGGGTGGCGCTCTCAGCCAGGGAGCGCATCTCGGTGCCCTACTTCTTCAATCCGAGGCTGGACGCCCGGTTCCCGGTGCTGTCGCTGCCGGACGAGCTGGCCGCCCAGGCCCGCGGCATCACCGCGGACCCGTCCAACGAGAGGATCTTCGCGGTGTACGGCCGCAATGCTTGGAAGAGTCGATTGCGCGCGCATCCCGACGTGGCGATAGCGCACCACTACAGCCCAGGAAAACTCGTGTGAAGATGGAGTCTCTATGAGCAGCACAGATCTGAGTCCGGCTTCACTGCGTGAAGCGTTCGGCCACTTCCCGTCCGGCGTGATCGCGATAGCCGCCGAGGTCGACGGCACCCTGGTCGGCTTGGCAGCGAGCACGTTCGTACCCGTGTCGCTGGATCCGCCGCTGGTGTCGTTCTGCGTGCAGAATTCGTCGACGACGTGGCCCAAGCTCAAGGACCTGCCGCTTTTGGGGATCAGCGTGCTCGGCGAATCGCACGACGAGGCGGCGAAGACGCTCGCGGCCAAGACGGGTGACCGGTTCGCGGGTCTGGAGACCAAGTCGACCGAGGGCGGCGCGGTGTTCATCCACGGCACCAGCGTCTGGTTGGAGAGCGCCATCGAGCAGCTCGTCCCGGCGGGCGATCACACGATCGTCGTTCTGCGGGTGCACGACATCACGGTTCACGACGACGTCGCGCCGATCGTGTTCCACCGCAGCACGTTCCGTCGACTGGGTGCCTGAGGCCGCGTCTCAGGGGCGCTGGCCGAGTTCCTCGCGGTAGCCCTGAATCCGCTTGTCGAGCTCAGCGGCGTCGTCGCGCCTGCCCTCCTTGCGGGCCAGCTCGGCCCGTGCGGTCAGCTCGCGGATCGCGGTGCGAATGTCGTTGACGCTCTGTGTTTCTCCACTGCTCATGTGGCCGCCCTTCGTCATTGATGGGTGTGGTTGGCTGCCATCACGAGCCTACGCGCCAACGCGAACTGGCTGCGAGAAATTCTCGCAGCCAGTTCACGCACGTAGGAGCAGTGCTACCTCTTGAAGAGCTTGTTCCCCAGCCACACGACGGGGTCGTACTTGCGGTCCGCCACACGCTCCTTCATCGGGATCAGGGCGTTGTCGGTGATCTTGATGTGCTCGGGGCAGACCTCGGTGCAGCACTTGGTGATGTTGCACAGGCCGAGGCCGTTCTCGTCCTGGGCCATGTCGCGGCGGTCCAGGGTGTCGAGCGGATGCATCGACAGCTCGGCTTGGCGCATCAGGTACCGCGGGCCTGCGAAGGCCTCCTTGTTCTCCTCGTGATCGCGGACCACGTGGCAGGTGTTCTGGCACAGGAAGCACTCGATGCACTTGCGGAACTCCTGGCTGCGGTTCACGTCCTCCTGC
>NZ_JBOGDD010001071.1:0-8977 GCF_050701675.1 Mycobacterium sp.
CCTATTGCCGGTTGATGTCAAGGCAATTGTCAGGTCGACATCGATCCTTGCTGACCGGTCGCTGGAACTTGTCGGTAACTCTGCTTCGGGACCTCGCCTCCGTTCGGGGGAATGCATTCCGCTCAACCGTTCATGGACCCCGAAGAGTCTGTCCGAAGTGATTGGTTCGGCGACCACTTTCGTCAACGGAATCAACCCGGCTGAGTCGACGAATGTCGGCGACGTCGTGCGTCAGGTCGATCAAGCGTTGCACGGCAATGGAGCCGGCGTAAACACGCTGCTGACGACGTCATCGGCGGTAGTCGACAGCCCGGATCAAACGATCAGCGACATCGGATCCGTGATCACCAACCTTGCCGAACTGACTTCAGCGGTCACCGAGATCAGAGGGCCGCTGAAGGAGGCTTTGCTCAACGCCGAACAGAACATGTCAGACGTCGCCGTGACCTTGGATGGTGGCAACCACATGGTCGGCGGATTCATCGGGGCTGTGAAAGCAGTAGTGGACGTGGAAGAGAACCTCGGCGGTGAATTTCAGTTCACGCTCGACGCGACGTCGGTTGCCCTGAGGAAGCTGAGTGCACACGCGCCGTGGCTGGCAAATCTGCTGAACCCTGTCCCGTGGTGGGTCAATACGCTAGCCAATCACTTCAATAACCGTGAATTCAATATCAGTTATCGTCCGCCGCTGTATCGCATCCGTACCCCCAATGGGCTTGCGCTGTGCGGGATCATGAACGCTTCGACGCCAGGAAGCTGCGCCGATGTTGCCGGGCAACCGTACGCGGTCGATGTTGCGCTGCTCCAGTACGTCCTCACACAGGCGAGCCGATGAACCGCCGGATGTGGCGGTTGGCCGGGGCCGTTGCCACCGTCGTGACAGTCTCCTCGTGTGCATCGCTCAATGTGAGCTCGTTGCCTGCGCCGGGTAGTAGTTATCGCGGTGGATATGACATCGTCATCGAATTCGCCAACGCGCTCAATTTGCCAGATAGCGCAAAGGTAGTTTTGGACGGCACCACGGTCGGAGTCGTCGCGAAGGTGGCACTCTCCAGCGATGCGGTCGACGTCACGTCGACAATCGACCGCAACGTCGCGGTGCCGTCGAACATCCGCGCGGTTCTGCAGCAGGACACGGTCTTGGGCGACATCTATGTCGCCCTGGAGCGACCGCAAACCGATGAGGCAGCGGCACCCGCGTTGAGCCCGGGCGGGCGCATCCCCTTGGCGCAGACCACTTCTCCGCCACAACTTGAAGACACGATCGCCCACATGGCGAACTTCGTGGCGAGCGGGTCCATCCAGCGCATACAGAACACGATCATCGGTATCAACCGAATCCAACCGCCTGGAGGCGAAGATGGGATCCGCAAAATGGCTTCCCAAGTGGCAGCCGACCTCGGGGACCTGTCGGACAACATGAATCTGGTCGACCTATGGCTCAACGGCGTGTCCGAAACGGTCGACGTCGCGCACAGAAGGATCCCGGTTTTGCAGGGAATGTTCTCGGAGCAGGGCATGACCGCTTTCCGTCGGTTCTTGGAGATTTTTTCATATGTTGGAACGATCCTGCCGTCTACCGGCAGTGTCTACGCCGGTGGTTTCTGGCTGGTTCCCCTACTGCGTTCTTTGCGAGATGCGCTGGGCGCTACCCAGCAATCCAAGAGGACGTTCGAAGCGGAGGCGCCCGCATGGCGTCGGCTACTCACTGATTTCTTCCTTCCGGAAGATAAATATCCGGCGATCAACATTACGTCGATAATCGGACCCGATGGTCGGGAAATATCGGGCAACGTGCAAGACGTGCTGCGGATATTGGGTGCGACACCATGAGGGGCCGAGACGTCTTGTCGTTCATGGCATTTGCCGTGATGATTGTGTTTGCGGTGAGCTACATCGGCTCGCTCGGTGTGCGGGTCAGGCCGCCCTCTGACCGAACCAACCTCTCCATGACGGTGGCAGATATCAATGGCATCGTCGTCGATTCGAACATCCTGCTGCGCGGCGTGCCAGTCGGCAAAGTCAGCCATGTCGCGTCATCTATCGGCGGAGCCACTATCGACTTCTACGTGGACGGCCGCTTCCGCATCCCCGCCGACTGCGATGTGCGGCTCGACAACCTATCTGCGCTCGGTGAAACCTATATCGGACTGTTTCCGCGGCGTCAGGACGGTCCAATGTTGCACGACGGCCAGCACATCGCCACCGAGTTGGTAGAGCAACCACCATCGATCACGGAGCTCGCGGCAAGTGTCACGCGGTTGCTCAATCAGCTCGACCCCGATGCGCTCGAACGGATCATCGGTGAGGTAGATACCGCACTGCCGGATCCAAATTCGGTGCTACCCAACCTGGCTCACGCTAGCGAACTGCTGAGAAACACCGCAGTGGATATGCACGGCCAAGGCCGAGTCTTGCTGAGCAACTTCGAGACACTGTTGCAGAACGCTGGGTGGGTAGGGCCCGTGCTCGCTTCGACGGCACCCAAACTCTCGGATAGCGCCGACAAGGCTTCAAAGGTCCTGCAAGGTTTTTCGGTAGGCGCCCTCGAGATACATCCGGACGGTATGAAGAAATTCGGATTCTTCCTCGATCGGGTCAAGAAGCTATTGGATGCCAACGGCGGTGACCTCAAAGTGCTGGGCGAAGCATTTCGGCCACGCGTGCGAGCCATCGCCGGTGCACTGTTGAACTTCGACCCCAGTCAGATCTTGGCCAACATCCTGGACACGGTGCCAGCGGACGGCGCCATTACGCTGCGCGTCACCATCCCCCCGAATTAACTAGGCAGGTATGGCTGCCCGTGACCACGAATTGAGGAAACTACGTGATTGTTGATAGCGAACGAGATGCAGGATTAGATGCGGCCAGCACCGATTCAGGCGGGTCGGCGTCAGAGGACGAATCGCCCATTGAGGACGCGTCGGCGGTAAGGGACGAACCTCAAGGTAAGAAGTCCAAAAGAGTGCAGCTTTCGGTTTCTCTTCGAAGCGTGGTGATCGGCGTGGTGATCGCCGCCCTCCTCGGCGCCGTCGGCGTGCTGGCTTGGCTCTATATCGGAGCGCAAGGCCAGCTCGACGAGCAGGCCCGCCAATCCGAAAACAATGTGCACGCCGAGAAGGTGGCTCTGCAGTACGCGGGAGAAGCGGCGGCGATGAACTACCAAGATCTCAACGCCTGGAAGGGCAGGCTCGTGGCAGGCACCAGTCCCGAACTGAAAGACAAGTTGTCGAAGGCTGCAACGTCGATGGAACAGATTTTGGTACCTCTGCAATGGAATTCGACGGCACATCCGCTGGCGGCAAAGGTTCGCACAGAAACCGGCGGACTCTATGTCGTCGACGCTTTTGTAAGCGTTCTTACCAACACCGCCCAAGCTTCGGAGCCGCTGCAGTCGACGGCAACATACAGCGTCACAATCGACAGTAGTAAGGATTGGCAGATCACCGATGTTGGCGGAGTTGGCGACGCGTTAGAACCAAAATAGACCTCCCGAAAGGTGACTTATGATGGGTCGAACTAGGTGGCCTGGTCTAGTCGGTGGCTTTCAAAGCTGTCGCCACGTAGAAGAGGTTTATGCGGTTGAGGATACGACGGTGCGAAGCTCCTTGGGCCGCTGCATCATCGCGCTGACATGTGTTTTGATTACGTTGTCCGGTGCGTCCGTCGCGACTGGGCCTGCATCTCGAGCCGATCCGTCCGATTACGGGCGGCCTCCCGAACCATTACCGGTGGTCACTCCAACGCCTTCTGACTGGGTGCCGAAGTTTCCATTCCCTTATGACGAAACGAAAGGAAGAGTGACCGATGCGGACATCAACGCGGAACGGGAGATGTGCCAGTGGTTCAACACGCAATATGATGAATTGACGCGGCAGATCAACAGGCTACAATTCAACCGGATCACACCGAACGGACCGGGGGTCATCTCGGGCGTGGGTTCCGACTGGGACTACAGCATTGGCGACCTTCAACAGCAAGCCGACATTGTCACCGCAAATATCGACCAGTCGGTGGACTTCCTCGCCCCCCGCGTCCAAGCACTTACTCAATCCACTAACCATTCGGGCGACGTCTACTTTCCGCTCTATGAAGGTGAGAGTTTCTACCTACTGTGGCAGCACCTGTCCAACGTCAGCGCCGGGATCAAGAGCCATCAACCCGACTGGTTCACAAGTCCATCGGTGCAGAGAGTATTGCGTTGGGGTAGCAGAATCCACCGTTCGCACGTATGCCAGTAGAGAACGTAGTGCGGTAACTGACAGCAGGCGGCGAGCGTGCGATTCGTCTCGATTCATAGCGGAGTCAACGGCATCTGGTGCTGGCGACGAACGATCCCGGAACTCGAGCGGCGATCGGCATCGATCTGGCGGCGACCGATTCGCCGAGTTTCATGATCTGAATTAAAAGCAGGAACTGGTGGGGTGAGATGGGCCGACATCGCTGCGGTTCGCAGCTTACGGGCTGCTCAGAGGAGGAGGATCGGAGAATGCATCACCGCATGGGCCGTTGGAGGTGGTTGGCGGCCATTGCTTCTACAATTGGATTAGTGTTCGGCACCGTGGCCCCGGGACACGCGGACCCGCCTAGCGATGCTCCAGCGAATCCATTTCCAGAGATGGGGCATGTTTTTGCGTGGTATGACCAATTTGAGCCAGACCGGTTGTCCCTTGCTGACCATCCCGGTGTCTGGTTCCTGTCACCCTCTGGACTCAACTGCGGCATCTGGGATAGGGGAAGCTTTGGTTGCACCGGCAATATCCCGGGTGCACCCCCGGGGAGCAATCACATCGCTTGGTTCAACGGAAATCGCTCCGTGCACCACGGGTGGAGCGCGGCCATACAGTTCCCTGCCGGACAAGCTGATCTGACACTGCCGCCGCGCAGCTACGTAACCTACAACTCAACGACTTGTGCCATAGAGCCAGACAGTAGCATTTATTGCGGGCACGGCGAGTTTAAGTTTTTGATAACTGCGACAGAGACTTGGTTCAAAGGCTACGACGAGCCCTCCACGCGTGTGTGCCTAAGCTACGGGTCTTGTTGATGGAAGAACTCTTTTGCTATCGGTGACGCCAGCTAGCGTTAAACCGTACGACGGGAAGCGAGTACATGTTTTCCCACACGTCTGCGGCGTCCTATTGTCATTTCCAGAGAAGGAGTTGTAAGTGCTAAGGCAATCACCTGCTCCGCCCGGAGGCCGCAGGTCGACGTCGATGCTCCACTACTGGCGGACGCCGATCCGACCGGTAGTCGTGTGCACGCTGCTTTTTTCTAGTGGCATGGTGCTGACACCGTCAGCCCTCGCGGATTCGGTAGCCAACTTGCAGGATGCGATGGCGACCGCCCGCGGTGGAACGTCATGCCAGCCGTTGAGCTACAACCCGGTTGTCGAAAAAGCAGCTGGGATCATTAATCAGTCGACTGATGACTACATCAACCACATCTCAACGTACCAACCGATCACTGACCCAATGCCCGGGCTAAAGGATCTCGGCTACGGCGGGAATAAGGCGGTCTTGCTTCAAGGTGCCCTGAGCAACGAAGCTGACGCGATAAAGGGCGCCTTACTGCAAGGCTATGCCGCAATCCCTGATTGCTCCTACACGGACTTAGGGATAGACGTGCGACGAAACGAGGCGACTGATAATATCTTGGTTGTGTACGTGTTAGCGGGGACCTAGAAATCAGGGTTGCAAGAGGTGTGCTCGACAATGATACTTGCGGGAAGGGCCCATGATTCGTATCCAGCTCGTAATGATTTCGTTGATTATTGGCATTTCTTCGATCTCGGTGGCCCCGTCCGCTCGCGCTGCGGATAGCGTTACATACGAGGTCGTCTCAAACGATGTCGGCGCAGCAACTGTCGAGTACTTCGACTCCTCTGAGCGGAAAGTACTCGATGCTGTGCCGCTGCCATGGCGAACCAGCGTGACGGTGATTAACGCTCGCATTCCGTCAGCCGACGGCGCGGAAGTTCGCGCCGACTGGCGGCCTCGCGTATGTGACGGGCGAGCTTGGTGCCCAGAGGCCAGGCCAAATAATTGGGTAACGGTCAGGATTTATTTTCGCGGAAAGGTCATCTGCGAAAGCACCCTTGATGTGGGCAATGCCGCCTGCTACGGCAGCACATCTTTTAAATCCTGACTGTCGATAGGCCCTTGATTCCAGGTATTGGACACGGAACTCCCTACTCGGTAACCACGAACATGCGTGAGTGAGGCACCCTGCCCGCAACCCCCAGATCAACGCCGGCGTTGACCCTTACCAGCCGTCACTTATTAACACCAGTCGCACCCCCATCAAGTGCCGAGGGCAGTCGTTCACCGTCAGGCAGCGAATCTCCGGTTTTCACTGTGATGTGCTTGGACAGAAGCCAGCGCCCGTCCTCTCGACGCAGGTGATCGTGATATCGCCCCACGAACGACATCTCGGCCGGCCCATCCTCCGGTACCAATGACACGATCACGTCGCTCCAAGCTCTAGCCTCGTTCTCGTAGATGTCGATTACCGGCGCATATACGAAATGTTTGATCCTGTTCGGAGTCGGGGGTTGCGTTGCAGGTAACCCTTCGATGATCGCCTTTCGCCCGCGAAACGTCTGTCCCGCCCACGGCAGCTCACCGTCACCGCAGAACAACGCCGCAAGTTCGGCCCATCGACGTTCATCGAGCAGCTGAGCGTGCAACGCAATTACGCGCCTGATCTCTTCGTAATCGTCCACTGCTACCTGTCCTTTCCGTGCGCCTGCTTTGTCGAATTTGAAGACGGTGTCAAGCAGGGCCGTCGACCCCGGTCAGCACTGCGGCAGCGGCGGAGACGGCGTCGGTGTCATCGGCCGTGATGACGAGAGTGCCCGCGGGGGCCGACGTGATCTGATCGCGCACCTCTGGTGCCTTCCAAGAACCTCGGTCACCCGAACATCGGCTGTCAACGACAGACCGGCGAGCAGCACGGCATCGTTCCCTCCCTCCAACAGCGGAAAGTCACGCGAAATGAGAACGACGCGATGTGCCGAGGCCGCCGGATCGGCGGCGCGACCGGCGGCTACAGCCATGGTCAGCACATTTTCGTCGGGTCCCTTGACCCGACGTGCACGGTTGGTCGCGCCCGTCGTCCAGGGCGGAATGTAGGTTCCGATGGACACGACATCACTCATGATGGCTACCTCGCCCTGTCGAGCGGCATGAACCGCGGAGTCTGCACGGCGCTGCGGGGAGGGGAGCATTCACAGGTCAACAATACGATATATAGTTATATGTTTCGTGTGAGTTGCGCCACCGGTGGCTTCCACCGTTGATGTCGATGGTTCGATCCCAACTCCGGTTCGATCTACGCGTGCGTCATCGGGCAGGGTATCGACCTACATGGAGGCAGCCACACCATCGACGGGGTTCTCGCGTCGGACTCGGACGCCGTCCTTCTCGACGTCGATCCGGGCGCACCCCTTCTGCGCGAAAGGCGTCGTGCCACTGACAGTTCCGGTACGCCGCTTCGAGTACGCCGACGATCGCTATCGGCCAGACCGCGTCACGTTCACCATCGACAACACCCAGTCCACGCCCCACGGCGCCGCCCACCGTCGACGAGGGCGACCTGGTGTACGAGGAGCACGTCCGCGTACGGATCCGTCTCCCGCCGCCACAGCGGCTGTAGACATCCCAGGGGCGTAACTCGTCAAGCGGCTTCGGTGGTTTGGCGGTGTGCCCAGGCGGTGGTTTCGCTGTAGGCGGGCGCTGTGGCGAAGGCGGCCGTGCAGGATGCCGACGAGTCGGTTGCCCAAGGCGCGTAGGGCTTGGTGGCGCAGGTCGCCGGCGGCGCGGTGCTGGTCGTAGAGGGCCCGTGCCCCGGAACTGCTGGTCAGCGCGCAGAAGGCCCAATGGCCGAGGATGACACCGAGTCCTGGCAGGGAGAGCTAGATGTCGGCGTCCGGGTGTGTCTCAAAATGCGTCGTCAGTTCAGGTTCGAGGTCGGCGATCTGATGGTTCAACTCGGTGATGATGCCGACTGCGGCCCGGGTGGTCGCGGCGAATGCGGCGGCGATCGCCGAAGGGGCGGCGAGTTGGTCGGTGCGCAGTGCTGCGAGATGTTCTGAGCCCGGCATCGATGTTGCGTTGTCGGCCAGCATGTTTGAGTCCTGAGCGGACCTTGGCCAGGCTCAGACGAGCAGCCTCGCCGGGACTGGGGGCGCACCCCACCCTGGCTATCTCTGTCGATCGGGAGCGCACGAGTCGCGTGCACGTTCGTTGCCGCGATGGGAGCCGATATGTACCACGTCCGATGTACCGGGTCACGTGGGCGTTCGGACGACAGCCCAACGCCTTTGGGCTGCTGCCAGATCGGCCGTGTCGTCGGCCGTGGGGCACGTCGAGCGCCAACAATCTGAACAACGCTCTGGAGGACGAGAAATGTTTCGAACGATGCTCGGCGGCAAACTGCATCGCGCCACGGTGACTCAGCCCGACCTGCACTATGTGGGATCGACCACGATCGACGAGGGCCTCATGCAGGCCGCCGACGTTCGGGAGGGCGAGCAGGACGACGTCGTCGACATCACCAACGGTGCCCGCCTCACCACGTACGCGATCACCGGAGCAACCGGGTCCGGTGTCATCGGAATCAACGACGCCGCAGCGCACCTGATCAGACCGGACTATCTGGTCAGATTGATCAGGGAGCATTGCCGCCGTGGGGCTATCCAGATCGGTGCCCATTCGTTCGCTGAGCTTGCGTTTTGCAGCCAACTTTAACAAGCTCCGGGCGACACGCCGAAGTCTTGTCAAAGTAGGCAGGCGAGTCCTGTCAATCTTCGCTGCATCTCGACATGCGTTGTTGGTTGTGGAGATGAGGCGGAGATTGGCAATCTGAAAGCGCTTGTCTAACAACGCATTGTAGCCGAGGGCCCGTGTCTGTGGGCTCGCCTCTTCGCTGCCGTGTAGGCCTCGCGGTTGTCGGTATGCTTGGCGGCGAGGGGGCG
>NZ_JBOGDD010001072.1:0-1992 GCF_050701675.1 Mycobacterium sp.
ACTAGCTAGTGGCTAGCCAGCACGAATAGCTTTGAGCTGACTACTGATCCGCGCGTTGTGGGATCAGTTGAGGCCGAGCGGTCCGGCCAATTCGGTAAGTGAGGGAATCAGTTTGTCAGGTCCGGTCAGGACCTGCACGGGTACGTGGGTCGCGCCGGCGGCGAGATGCTCTTTCAGTCTGGCGGCGATGGCATCGGTGCTGCCATACGCGACGAGGGCGTCGATCAGGGCGTCGCTTCCGGGCGCGGCGACGTCGGAGTCGGTGAACCCCAATCGCTTCCAGTTGTTCACGTAGTTGGTCCCTTCGAGGTAGATGGCGAGAGCCTCGCGTCCGATGGCCCTTGCCTGGGCGGCGTCCGTGGTCAGCACCACCTTGTGCTCGGGGGCGATGAAAGCATCCGGTCCGACCAGGGCGCGCGCCTGAGCGGTGTGTTGCGGGGTGGTCAGGTAGGGATGGGCTCCCGCGCTGCGGCGCGCGGCCAGTTTGAGAACCTGTGGGCCGAGCGCGGCGACGACGCGCTGGTCCTTGGGCACGCCGTATTCGTCTAGCTTGGCGAGGTATTCGGAGAGCGCGTCGTAGGGTTTCTTGTACTCGGCGATCAGCTCGGGATGTCCGGCCCCGATACCGAGCAGGAATCGTCCGGGGTGGGCCGCCTCGATGCGGTGAAACGACTCGGCGATCGGACCGGCGGCCGCCGACCAGATGTTGACGATGCCCGTTGCCACCTTCAGCGTCTCGGTCGGCTCAAGGATCGACTCAACCCAGTCGAGTTCGGCCGGCGGCGAGCCGCCTGCCCAGATTGCGCCATAGCCGAGCGCCTCGATATCCCTCAGTTGCGCGGCGGTCAGTTGTTTCCACTGCTGGAAAAGCCCGAATACGCCGAAGCTGCCCAGAGTTGGTTTAGTCATGGTTCAGTCAACCTGTCGTGTGCTCAAGGATATTCCGAATTGGTCGGCAGGACTTCCACTTTGAGGGTACGCATGCTGGAATGACGGGGAAGTTGTTGGCGTCAAGCACGATATCTCCGTCCGCGACCATCGCGACGAGCGGAGCGTTGTCGATCTGCACCGGATGAAGAAGTGGGCGCGGTGGGCTTTGAACACGGATCGAGGGTGATCCGCGGCTGCCGCGCGAAACCGACACCACGCCAGGGTTGCAGGCCATTTCATCCCTGGCCCGGTCATTGATCAACGCCGCGAAGGCAGACCATCCATCGCGGTGTCGTACTCTCGTCGGAGCCGAGCGACCAACTGCGAGGTGGGTAATGTGGAGTCGATCGTCGCGATGCCTTGCCCGGCTCCCCAAATATCCTTCCACGCTTTGGCGTCCATGTTTCCGCCCGAGCCGAAGTTCATCGCTGACGGCTCCGATGTCGGGAGGTTGTCTGGATCTAGCCCGGCGGCCGTAATCGATCCACGGAGGTAATTGCCGTGCACACCGGTGAAAAGGTTGGTGTAGACGATATCCGCCGATGTGCTGGCGGCGATCATGTCCTTGTACGCGGGGGGTGCGTCGGCCTCTCGTGTGGCAAGGAAGGCAGATCCGATGTATGCGAGGTCAGCACCTGCGGCTTGTGCGGCCAGAATCGAGCGGCCGTGCCCGATGGCTCCGGAGAGCAACAGTGGGCCGTCAAACCACGTTCTGATCTCTTGTACCAAGGCGAAGGGAGAGACCGTTCCTGCGTGGCCGCCCGCACCCGCTGCGACGGCAATCAGTCCGTCAGCGCCCTTGTCGATGGCTTTGCGGGCGAACTCGTTGTTGATGACATCGTGAAACACCACCCCGCCGTAGGAGTGGATGGCTGCGTTGATATCTGGTCGCGCGCCTAGTGAGGTGATGATGATCGGAACCTGGTGATCAATGCAGGTCTGCACATCTTCGTCGAGGCGGTCGTTGGAACGGTGCACGATCTGATTGACCGCGTACGGAGCCGTCGGCAGCTCCGGGTGAACGGCTTTGTGGTCGGCGAGTGCTGCGGTGATGCGTTGCAA
>NZ_JBOGDD010001073.1:0-12417 GCF_050701675.1 Mycobacterium sp.
GGCTTCCTGCTTTCATGGGACCGTCGACTGAGTGGCCACTCGACGGCTAGAACCGAGCTGCCCCTCAGTCGAAGAACATGAACGGCCGCGGGGACGAGAACTGTCCGTAGGATTTCGGCGCCGAGACCGTGGGCGGGTGAACGACGATCGCATTGTGCCCCTTCTTGTCGATCGTCGTGGTCCGGCCCGTGTCGGTGGCGGTGCTCGGATTCGCAGCTGAGGCGATCGGAGCCACAGCGATCGCTCCTGCGGCGAGCCCGGTCATCAGACCTGCTGCAATGTAACGAAAATTCATCTTCTTTCTCCTGTTCTCAGTGATTCAACTCGATGCATTCCGGATCGGCAGTCATCGTCGATCTGCGTCCTACAACGACCAATCTACGTATCCCCCACTGCATGTCACGTCCTTCATGTAGAACGCATATGTATACGGTTCTTACCCTTGGATTCTCGGCGATTCTCTATGCATTTGGCATGAGAATCACCGCGTCCTTCAGTCGCCGCAGCCGGATCAGACGGCGCATGGCGAACGTTTTCCCACAAGGACGTTAATCGTCAAATATGTTGCAATGAAGCATTATTCGATTCGCCATCGAAGTAGCCTTACTCCTCGTTGCCGACCCTCGCGCGGCCACCGCGGTGCCGTTCGAAGCCACTCCCGTGCCACGGCTACACATAGAGCGCGTCGGTACCATCGGGCCTAAACGAGTGAAACCCACGCACGAACAAGGGGGTTCGGTCATGATGCAGTTCGGAATCGCTACCGCCGCCGATGCGATCGCGAATCTTCAGGCCAAGGGACACGAGGACCTCTTCACCACGATCTACGTCGACGTGGACTGCCAGGACGGCTAGCCGATGACGTCACCCGGTAGGCAACAGGACCAGGAACTCCGTGGTGCCGCTACCCGAGTCGGCGGTCACGGTGCCGCCGTGGGCCTCGATGATGGAAGCGACGATGGCCAGGCCCAGCCCGGTGCTGCTCACCTCACCGGCCCGGGACTCGTTGCCTCGGACGAACCGTCCGAAGAGCTCGGGCAGGAGCTTGCGGTCGATCCCAGGCCCATCGTCGGTGACCCTCAGCTCCACCCGTGGGCCCGTATCGCCGGCCACGGTCCCAAGGGTGGTCGTGACGGTGACCCCCGGCGGTGTGTGAAACCTGGCGTTTGCCAGCAGGTTACTGATCACCTGATGCAGTCTTGCCTCGTCACCGAGCAGCCACACCGGCTCATCGGTCAACTCGACCAGCCACCGGTGATCGGGTGCGGAGACCTCGGCGTCGTTCACGGCATCGACCACCAGACCCCTGAGATCGAGCCGCCGGACTTCGAGACCGTGGCCCTCGTCGAGTCGGGACAGCAGCAGCATGTCGCCGACCAGGGCCGTCATCCGGCGCGCTTCGGACTCGATGCGCGCCAATGCATATTCGGTGGTGGGGGGCAGCGAGGCGCTCTCCTGGCGGGTCAGTTCTGCATAGCCCTGGATCGCCGTCAGCGGTGTGCGCAGTTCGTGGCTGGCGTCGGTGAGGAAGCGCCGCATCCGCCGGTCCGATGCCGCACGGGCGGCCAGCGCCGAATCGACGTTGGCCAGCAACCGATTCAGCGTCTCGCCCACGATCCCGACCTCGTTGTCTGGATCGGAATCGGCGTGGCGGACGCGGGTCGTGATCCGGTGGTCCTCATCGGCAAGCGGCATGCTGGCCGCCTTGGCGGCAGTTGCGGCAACCCGGCGCAGCGGGCGCAGGGCTCGACGCAACAGGACGACGGTGCCGATGCCTGCGAGCACGGCGGCGGCGACGGTCATGACGATCACGGCCACGGTCTTCTTGGCCACCACTCGATTGGCGCTCTCCATCGACACGGCCGAGACCAAGCGCTCGCCGTCACCCACGTCGATGCTTGCCGCCCGGTAGTTGCCCATATCGCCCATGTCGATGGTCCGCGGCGCGTCGCTACTCCAGTCCGACGCCTCGATCGGCGCCGTCGCCGAAGCCGACGCATCCTCGGTGTCGCCGTCGGAGAAGACCGCCGAGTCCACCACGGCTCCCCCGCGCAGTACCGCGATGAGGGTGCCCGGAGCCTGCCCAGTGAAGTCGTTCAACGCACCGCGACGATCTCCGACTTCAGTGCCGAGCGCCTCGTACGTGCGCAGCTTCTTGAACGAGTGCTCGAACGCGGCCAGCGAGTGCGACACCTCGGCGCCGCTCATCGTGGTGACGTAGGTGTGCAGGCTGTAGACCGACAGTGCGCCAATGCCGAACACCACCACGGTCACCAGCGCGGACACGCCGTACACGAGCTGCCTGCTGAGAGTCCTTGGGCGCCACCAGGGCGACTCGTGTACCGCGGTCACTCGGCAGGCCGAAGTTGGTAGCCCACACCTCGAATCGTGTGAATCATCGGCTCGCGGCCGAACTGCAGCTTCTTCCTGAGATAGGAGACGTACAGATCGACGATGCTTGTCCGACCGCCGAACGAGTAGTTCCATAACTTCTCGAGGATCTCCTCGCGCGCCAGCGCCCGGCGAGGATTGCGCATGAGATATCGCAGCAGATCGAACTCCGTCGTCGTCAGCTCGATGCGCTCGCCGCCGCGGGTCACCTCGTGGCTCGCACCGTCCAGGACGAGGTCACCGACACGCAGCGTCTCGTCCTCCGGTGGCGTCGATTCGAAGCCACGGCGCAGCAGACCGCGCAATCGGGCGACCAGTTCCTCCAGGCTGAACGGCTTGGTCAGGTAGTCGTCGGCACCCGCGGTCAACCCGGTGACTCGATCGGTGACCGAGTCGCGCGCGGTGAGGAAGAGCACCGGCGTACTGGAAGACTCGGCACGGACCCGCTTGAGGATCTGCAGCCCGTCGACATCGGGCAGCATGATGTCCAGCACCAGGATGTCGGGCTCGGTGGAGGCGAACTTGGAGATGGCGTCGCAACCGTCATGCGCCACCTCGACGTCCCACCCCTCGTAGCGCAACGCCATCCTGACCAGGTTCGTCAGTGCGCGTTCGTCGTCGACGAGCAACACCCTGATCGGCGATCCGTCGGAACGGCGCATGGGAGGGAGTTTCCCGAGTATCGCGGATCGGGGCTGCTGGGCTCCAGGATTGACTGACATCAACGTCACTACCCGATTCTTCCGGGCGCGCGCCCGGCTGTCACCTGCTTCACAGGTTCCTCATATGTTGTCGGCCGGAACCCCCACTCGCAGTTCAGGTCGGACATCGGCATGACTCTTCTGTAAGCCATTGTCGTTCAGCTTGTTTGAGTTCCACACGATGAATTCGCGACATCGCGGCAGCGCCCGTGTGTCCGTGACCGGTGTGACGATCGACACCGCAGTCCGACCCGACATTTGCGTCTTCTATGCGTCGGGCCGATGTCCTTGACGCCCGCTGCGGACGATAAATACGCTCGCACTTGATGTTTGAACCACGGCACCTCTAAATGATTGCCGCAGTGCTGCTTTCGCCGTGGTCAATTAAAATCCCCACCGACAGGAGCTCGACATTCTGCAACGCTCGGGGAGATCACTCTCCCAACGGATGGACCCCATCCTCCGCTACGACCTGCCCGCGTCCCTGGTGGTTTTCCTCGTCGCACTGCCGCTTTCGCTGGGGATCGCGATCGCCTCGGGTGCGCCTGCGCTCGCCGGAGTCATCGCCGCGGTGGTCGGCGGCATCGTGGCAGGCGCGCTGGGCGGCTCACCGCTTCAGGTGAGCGGGCCGGCAGCCGGACTCACCGTGGTAGTGGCCGGATTGGTAGCGCAGTTCGGCTGGAAGGTCACCTGCGCGATCACCGTCGCGGCCGGTGTCCTGCAGATGCTCTTCGGATTGAGCCGGGTGGCCCGTGCGGCACTGGCGATCTCCCCGGTGGTGGTCCACGCGATGCTCGCAGGCATCGGGCTCACGATCGCACTGCAACAGGTCCACGTACTTCTGGGCGGCGAATCGCATAGTTCGGCCTGGCGCAACGTGGTGGAACTGCCGGAGCAGGTCTTCGACGCTCACGGCCCCGGCGTGATTCTGGGTGTCCTCGTCATCGCCATCCTGGTCGGATGGCGGTGGGTACCGGGACGGATCGGGAAGATACCCGGGCCGCTCGTCGCCATCGTGGCGGCAACCCTGGTGGCGATCGTCTTCTCGTTCGACGTGGAGCGCGTCGAGCTGGACGGTTCGCTACTGGATGCCATCGCATTGCCGAGCCTTCCCGATGGCAACTGGGGTGCCTTTGCCACCGGTGTGCTCACCGTCGCCTTGATCGCGAGTGTCGAGAGTCTCCTGTCCGCGGTGTCGGTCGACAAGATGCAGAACGGTCCACGCACCAACTTCGACCGTGAGCTGATCGGCCAGGGCGCGGCCAACGTCGCGTCGGGCACCCTGGGCGGCCTACCGATCACCGGCGTCATCGTGCGAAGTTCGACCAACGTGAGCGCCGGGGCCAGGACCCGTGCCTCTGGGATCCTGCACGGGGTCTGGGTGCTGGTGTTCGCCCTGCCGTTCGCGGGGTTGGCCAAGCAAATTCCGATGGCCGCCCTGGCGGGCCTGTTGATCGTGATCGGCTTCCAGCTGATCAAGCGTGCGCACATCGAGACCGCCCGGCGCACAGGCGATATCGCGGTCTACGCCGTGACGATCGTCGGCGTGGTCTTCCTCAACCTGCTGGAAGGTGTGTTGATCGGTCTCGCACTCTCCATCGCACTGACGGTGTGGCGCGTGGTACGCACGCGGATCACGGCCGAATCCATCGACGAGGGAACGGACGACATCACCTGGCGCGTCGTCATCGAGGGCTCGTGCAGCTTCCTGTCGCTACCGCGTCTCACCGGAGTGCTGGCTTCAGTACCACCGGGAAGCAAGGCGACCGTTGAGCTTTCGGTCGACTTCATCGACCACGCGGCCCGCGAGGCGATCGACGACTGGCGACGCCAGCACCGTGCGGCAGGCGGCACCGTCCACATCCGCCAGCTCGGCTCGGTCGAGATGGACAGCGCACTCGACGGGCCGCCGGTCCGCGACATCCAGGCCATCGACGTTCGCTCCGGCGTCGTGCCGTGGAGCTCGTGGCAGGGCGCGGACGCCAATGGTCAACGCCGACAGAGTGATCCATCTGCGGTGTTGAATGGGTTGGCCGTCTACCAGCGCCGGACGGCACGCCTCGCGCGGCCGCACATGGAGAAGCTGGCGCACGCGCAACGGCCGGAGAGCTTGTTCATCACCTGCACCGACTCGCGCATCGTGCCGAACGTCATCACCAGCAGCGGTCCCGGTGACCTGTTCACGGTGCGCAACGTCGGAAACCTGGTGCCCGTCGACCATCAGGACCCCTCGATCGAGGCGGCGATCGCCTTCGCGGTGGAGAAACTCGGCGTCTCGTCGATCGTCGTGTGCGGACACTCCAGCTGCGGAGCGATGAACGCGCTGCTCGGCGGCAAGCCGCCACGCAGCCCAGGCGAGCAGCACCTGACGACCTGGCTGGCCCATGGTCACCCAGCCCTGGAGGCGTTCGGCGACGGGAGCCACCCGGTCGCCCTTGCCGCCACGCAGGCCGGCTTCGGTGCCGTCGACCAGCTCAGCATGGTCAACGTGGCCCTACAGGTCGAGACGCTGACCCGCCATCCGTTGGTCGAAGACGCGTATCGACGAGGCTCACTCGACGTGATCGGGGTCTTCTACGACATCCCCAGTGCAGCCGTGCTGCGCATCAGGCCGAGGGCCATCGACTCCTTCGAGGTCGCAACCAGCGCACGTGATCGAGCGATCCGCCCTACCGCTTGGAGGTCAAGGCGTCAGTTGGACTCAGTCGTCGAGTAGCCGTCGTGCGGTGAGTGCAAGCCTCGCTCGCGTCAGTCCGGCGGGCTTCGTCAGGTCGATGCCCAGGGTCCTTCCGATCTGTTCGAGTCGGCGGGCGACGCTGCTGTGGTGCAGGTGCAGAACCTCAGCCGCCCGGCGAAACGAGCTGGTGGCGAGGTAGGCGTTCAGAGTCTCCAGATCTGCTGGGCTGCAGGCTATGTCGGCCATCGCGACCACGTCGGTGTTGTCGCGCAAGACGTCTCGGGGTAGCTCGGCCAGCAGCGCCAGCGCGCCCAGCTCGTCATGACGGACGACGGGTTCGCGCGAAGTGGTGAAGCGCAGCGCGGTGCGGGCTTGTTGCCAGGACCTGTCGGGGCTTCCGGCCGCGCCGATGCCCGCACGCACCCCCGGCGGGAATTTGGACGGGTCCACCGTGGTGGTCAGCAGGACGCCGACGCCGGCGAGCAGTGCCGCCTTCACCGGGCGCCCCTGGCAGATCAGGCCGCCGACCCGATCGAGCGGAAGCTGCGAGCGGACGGCCACGACGCGGACCGGCACGTCGGCGGCGAAGCCCAGCAGCCGGAGCGCCCGAGCCCGAGCCGCCTCGTCGCCGGCGGCGCTGATCACCAGTTCGACCAGAGCAGGATCGGCCATGGTGGTGCGGGCCGGCCCGTACCGCTCGACGACGGCCGCGACGGCGATGGCGAACCGGTCGAGCAGCGCGTCGTCGAGCGGGCCGGAAGGGCCAGGGCGCTCCAGCCACACGGTGCCGATCTCCTCGTCGTCGAGCGTGATCGGCGCCAGCGAAGACGCCTCCGCGGACGCCGGCGCCCCGGATACTTCTCTGCCGTCGGGGGAGAACCGGATCACCCGCCCCGTGCCGGCCAGCCGGACCCCGGCCACGCATTCGGCCAGGCCCGCCGAGGCCCTGGCCAGCGCGGCGAGATCCACCCGCCTGCGCATCAGCGTGTCGTAGAACGCAACGACGCGGATGACGCCTTCGACGTGCGGATCCAGGTGCGACAGCCGTTCGGCCAGTGCCTCCATGACGCAAGGGTATGCGCCGATCGGTGCACGATCCAGGCGCAATACCCGACGGATGGCGGATGATCTCGAGCCCGCCGAGGTTGACGATGGACGTCATGGATCCCGAACTCGAAGCATTCATCCCGTTCCTCCCTCAAAACGACCTGACCGATCCGGTCGCCGCACGCAGGAACTACGCCACCTTGGCCGCCGCGCGGCCTGCGCCGGACACGTCGGGCATGGAGATCTCCGACCGCACGGTGCCCGCCGACCCTGAGGTGCCGGTGCGGATCTATCGACCGCAGCAGCCGCTCGGCGCCATCGTCTGGCTGCACGGCGGCGGGCTGGTCACCGGCGACCTGGACAGTGAGCACCCTTGGGCCGCGCGAATTGCAGAGAACTCCGGGGCGATGGTGATCTCGGTGGCCTACCGATTGGCCCCCGAGCACCGATTTCCGGCCGCCCTGGACGATGCCTACGCCGTCCTGACCTGGGCGGCCGAGCATGCAGGAGAACTCGGCATCGATCCGGACCGGATCGCGGTTGGGGGCCACAGCGCCGGCGCGGGGCTCGCGGCGTCCGTGGCCCTACGCGCGCGTGACGAGCAGGGCCCGCCGATTCGCTTCCAGCTACTCAATGAGCCAGGCGTGGATGACCGCCTTCAGACGTGGTCGGCGAAGAACTTCACCGATACGCCATGGTTGACCCGCGATATCGTGGCCACCGCGTGGCGGCACTACCTGGGCTCCGCGGCCGCCACGCCGTACGCCGCTCCGGCGCGCGCCACCGATCTGTCCGGTCTGCCACCCGCCTACATCGCGACCGCGGAGTTCGACCCGAACCGCGACGACGACATCGACTATGCGCTGCGCCTGCTGCAGGCAGGCGTGTCCGTCGAGCTGCACCAGTGGCCCGGCACGTTCCATGGGTCGCAGGCGATCCAGACCGCCGACGTGTCGCAGCGGCAGGTCGCCGAACTCGGCGCCGCCCTGCGCCGAGCCATGGCCGCTTGAACCGGCCCTACCCCTGAACGCTCAGAATCACCTTGCCGCGCGAGTGCCGCTCCTCGAGCGTCCGGTAGGCGGCTCGAACGTCGTCGAGCGGAAAGACCGCCGCGATCGGGATCTCCAGGTCGCCGGAGGCGATCAGCGCGGCCAGTTCGGCCAACACCGCCGCGGTCGATGCGACGGCGCTGCCCTCGACCTTCACCCCGTACTTCTCGACGGCCTCGAAGTCGATGATCGTGTCCACGCGCTCTGGCGCGATGCCGAGTTCCTCGACGGCGATCTGCACGTACCCGCCGCCGAACAGGTCGAGGAAGGCGTCGACCCGACCGGTGGGCGAGGCGGCCCGTAACCGGCTCGACAAGTCGTCACCGTAGTTGACGGGGAGCACGCCATGGGCGGACAGCCACTCGTCGTTCGTCGGCCCGGCGATGCCGAGAATCGTTGCACCGCTTCGCTTGGCGAGCTGGACGACGATGGTTCCCACACCGCCCGCCGCACCGGACACCGCAACGACGTCACCCGGCGCCAGGTTCACCGAGCGCACGGCGGCGTACGCGGTGGAGCCCGCCACGTACAGCCCGCCCGCCGCTTCCCACGACACCGCGGCCGGCTTCTGTGTCAATTGTTCGGCGGGTACCGCAACGAACTCGGCGTGGCTGGAACGCCCGAAGGAGAAGCCGAGCACCTCGTCACCCACCGCGAACCCGACTACGTCGCCACCCAATTCGACGACCACGCCGGCCAGATCGCTGCCCTCGCCGGACGGGAAGGTGGCGGGGTACCGATCGTGCAGAAAGCCCTGACGGATCATCGCCTCGCCCGGATTGATGCCCGCCGCCTTCACCGCGACGAGTACCTCCCCCTCCGCCGGGACGGGGCGCGGCACGTCGCGCACCTCCAGAACGTCGATGTCGCCGTATGCGTCGAGCTGTACTGCCTTCATCGTGGCCTCAGTCATACGAGCTACGACAGGTGAGCAGTCGGGGCTATTCCTTCACAGCAAGTAGTCAGGCGACGTCCATAGGGTTGCCGCCGTGAGCGATCCCGCCCCGGCGCAGCGGCGCTCGATGCGCCCCCTGTTCCAGACCATCCTTCTCGACGTCGCGCCGCCGCTGATCGCGTACTACGGACTGCGTGCGTTAGGGGCGTCCGAATACGTCGCGCTGCTGTCGGCCACCGTCGTCTCAGGGGTCCGGGTCGTCTACGGCGTGGTCAAGAGCCGTCGGCTGGACCCCTTCGCGGCCTACCTATTGCTGACGTTCGGCCTGAGCCTGGCGGTGGGCCTGTCGACCACCGACCCGCGACTGATCCTGGTCGGCAACACGTTCGTGAACGGCCTGGGCGGCGTCGTCTTCCTGGGCAGCTGCTTCGTCGGCACGCCCCTGACGCAGGTCGTCAGCGAGCGGTTCCACGAGCCGGGGGACGGCGCGCCGACCACCGAAGAGGCCGACCACATCCGCCGCATCCACGTTCGGCTCTCGGCGATGTGGGGCATCGGACTGCTGGTCGAGGTCGCCATCCGTCTGGTGGTCATCGCCAACCTGTCGGTCGACGCGGCCAACGGCGTGAACTCGGCGATCACCCTGCCGGTCATCGGTCTGCTGGTGTTGGCCACCGTCGTCGTCACCCGGAGGTCTGCGGTCCCGGCAGCCCTGGCCCCGCAATAGCCGGGGAACAAACCACACCCCGTCAAGGTTGAGCGCATCAGGCTGAACTTTGGAGGATTAGATGTCAGAAAACATCGCAGTTCCGGTCTTGTTCGTCAGCGAGCCGATCGTACTGCCAGGGATGGTGGTGCCCGTCGAGCTGGACGACACCGCCCGGACCGCGGTCGACGCCGCTCAGGCGAGCGAGAGCGGGAAGCTGCTGATCGCGCCGCGACTCGAAGACCGCTACCCCACCTACGGCGTGATCGCATCGATCGTGCAGGTGGGACGGATCCCCGGCGGTGGCGCCGCCGCGGTGGTCCGCGGCGAACGTCGCGCTCACATCGGGTCGGGGACCACCGGACCCGGTGCGGCGCTGTGGGTCGAGGTGACCGAGGAGTCCGAGGTCGAAGCGACCGACGAGACCAAGGCGCTCGCCACCGAATACAAGAAACTGCTGCTGGCGATGCTGCAGCGCCGCGAGGCCTGGCAGATCGTCGACGTGGTCAACAAGATCAGCGACCCGTCCGCACTGGCCGACACCGCCGGCTACGCGTCCTACCTGACCGACGTCCAGAAGCGGCAGCTGCTGGAGACCGAGGACGTGGCCGAGCGGCTGCGAAGCCTCATCGATTGGACCGGCGACCTCCTTGCCGAAACCGAGGTCAACGACAAGATCGCCGACGACGTGCGCAGCGGCATGGAGAAGACGCAGAAGGAATTCCTGCTGCGCCAACAGCTGGCCGCGATCCGCAAGGAACTCGGCGAAGGCGAACCCGACGGGTCCGACGATTACCGGGCTCGCGTGGAGGCAGCCGATCTGCCCGACAAGGTCCGCGAGGCGGCGATGCGCGAGGTCGGCAAGCTGGAACGCTCCAGCGAGCAGAGCCCCGAGGGTGGCTGGATCCGAACCTGGCTGGACACCGTGCTCGACCTGCCGTGGAACGTGACCACCGAGGACTCGACCGACCTGAAGTCGGCGCGGGCGATCCTGGACGCCGACCACCACGGGTTGGAGGACGTGAAGGACCGCATCGTCGAGTACCTGGCCGTGCGCGCCCGTCGTTCCCAGCGCGGGCTGCAGGTCGTCGGTGGCCGTGGCTCCGGTGCCGTGATGGTGCTGGCCGGCCCTCCCGGCGTCGGCAAGACGTCGCTGGGTGAGAGCGTCGCGCGTGCCCTTGGTCGCAAGTTCGTCCGCGTCGCCCTCGGTGGCGTGCGGGACGAGGCGGAGATCCGCGGTCACCGGCGCACCTACGTGGGCGCCCTGCCCGGCCGCCTGGTGCGCGCCATCGGCGAGGCCGGCTCGATGAACCCGGTCGTACTGCTCGACGAGATCGACAAGGTCGGCAGCGACTACCGCGGTGATCCGAGCGCGGCACTGCTCGAAGTCCTGGACCCGGCGCAGAACCACACGTTCCGCGACCACTACCTCGACCTCGATCTGGATCTGTCGGATGTGGTGTTCCTGGCCACCGCCAACGTGATCGAGAACATCCCTTCGGCTCTTCTGGACCGGATGGAACTGGTGCAGATCGACGGGTACACCGAGGACGACAAGGTCGCCATCGCGCGTGACTTCCTGCTGCCCCGGCAACGCGATCGCGCTGCGCTGACCTCCGCCGAGGTGACGGTGACCGATGACGCACTGCGCAAGATCGCCGCGGACTACACCCGCGAACCGGGCGTGCGGCAGTTCGAGCGGCTGCTCGCCAAGGCGATGCGCAAGGCGACGACGAAGCTCGCCGCAGACGAGGCGCCGTTGACCATCGACGAGCCGGATCTGGTTGGCTACCTTGGCCGTCCGCGCTTCACCCCCGAATCGGAGGAACGCACCGCGGTCCCCGGCGTGGCGACCGGTCTGGCCGTCACCGGCCTGGGTGGCGACGTGCTCTTCATCGAGGTGAACGCCAACGACGGAGAACCGGGTCTGAAGCTGACCGGGCAACTGGGTGACGTGATGAAGGAGTCGGCGCAGATCGCGCTGTCCTACGTCAGGGCGCACGCCGAGCAGTTGGGCGTGGACCCCAAGTCGTTGGACCGCCAGATCCACGTCCACGTGCCTGCGGGCGCGGTGCCGAAGGACGGTCCGTCGGCTGGCGTCACCATGGTCACCGCTCTGGTGTCGATGGCGACCGGGCGTCAGGTCCGCGCCGACGTCGGCATGACCGGCGAGGTGACGCTGAACGGTCGGGTGCTACCCATCGGCGGCGTGAAGCAGAAGCTGCTCGCCGCGCAACGGGCCGGTCTGAAGACGGTGTTCATCCCGCAACGCAACGAGGCCGACCTGGACGACGTCCCGGCCGAGGTGCTCGACGCGTTGGAGGTCAAGCCGATGACCGACGTGGCCGAGATCGTCGCGCAGGCGCTGGAGCCGGTGGACGAGGCGACTACCGTCGCTGCTTGATGGCATCGACAGCAGGGCCGACTATGGTCGGCCCTGCTGTCGTGTGCTGAACCTGCGGTGCAATTGCTGTCTGGACACGCCAAGCACGCCGCCGATCTCGCCCCACGAGAATCCGGCCGTGCGAGCCCTCAGTACCGATGCGTCGTACCGCTCGCGTGCACGGGCAAGACCGTCGCGTGCCTCGGCAAGTTCGCGCCAGCAAGTGCCATCGAGTATTTCCGACATGACCGGGTCGGGCCCGTCGGGCGCGACAGGTTCTCCTCCTTCCAGGCCGAGGCCGAACTCTTCGGCCGTGCGGCGGCGAATCTCCTCCAGAACGGGGTCGGTCGCCCACCAGGGCGCTGGGTCCGTCACGAGCGAAGTATGCGGCGCACGGGTGACAACATGGGACTACTTCAGGAGTAGTTCTTTCCAGGCCGTCATCATTTGATGACGGCTGTCGCAAGACCGGTGGCTACCGGGCGTGGCGGGAAGGAACTGACTGTCGATTCGGAGCCGTCATCTTTTGTTGACGGCTGCAGCGAGCAAGGAGACCACCACCACATGC
>NZ_JBOGDD010001074.1:0-11254 GCF_050701675.1 Mycobacterium sp.
GCGCGGTGCCCACCAGCAACAGTGCAGAGGCGGTTCCGCTGGTCATGCATGCGGTGGCGCCGATGTGGGCACACACCGCGGCCCAGTTGTCGATGCACCACTGTTCACGATCAGCGGACCCGTCGGCGGCATGAGCAGCATCGAGCATGGTGACCATCGCGGCCAGCCGCCGAGCACACGCCGCGGACTCCACCCGGGTCCAGGCACCGACGGCGGAAGCCCCGCAAGTCCCCGCGGTCCCGGTCACCAACTCTTCGAACATGCATTCGAATCTAAACGACCACTCCGACGCCCGCCAGCCTAAAACCCCAGGTTGGGGACGAATCGGCAACTGTGGACAACCACCCCGCCACACCCCGAAAACGTCGGACCCACGTGCTAAGCGGGCACGAGCCTCACGACCCGCCTACCGCGGCGCGTACATGATCAGGCCGACCCCCAGCAGGCAGATGACCGCTCCCGCCGCGTCCCACCGGTCCGGCCGGAACCCGTCGGCGACCATGCCCCACAGCAGGGAACCGACGATGAACACCCCGCCGTAGGCCGCCAGCACCCGCCCGAAGTGCGCGTCCGGCTGGAAGGCTGCCACGAAGCCGTAGGCGCCGAGAGCCAACACTCCTGCACCCGCCCACAACCAGCCCCGGTGGTCTCGGACGCTCTGCCACACCAGCCAGGCGCCACCGATCTCCAACACGGCCGCCACCACGAACAGCGCGACCGACTTCAGAGCCATCATGTCCGGTTGCGATTCCACTCCAGCCAACCGACACCGGTGCGGCCATCAGCCGTCGTCACGGTGGCCCAGGCCCGCGGAAACCTACTCACCCTGCCGTCGCTCGACGTCAGCAGCACGGGGGCGTGCCCCCGGATGTCGACGGTCGCGGTGATGTCACCCGGCGACATCTCGAGCGTCGTTCCGAGTGGAAGCTCGTTGTCGCCGAACGTCTCCCGAGCGACGACCGTTTGAAGCTCGACGACGTCTCCAGCGCGCTGTGCGTAGCCGGCGGCCATGCGCGGCGCACCGGGGATCCTGAGGTCGAGACCATGCAGATGGGTGCCATCGTCGAGGTGGAGTGCGCTCCACACCCACTCCATGCTCCACCAGTCCCGCGCCGCCCAGGAGTGGTCCCGCTGCCCGGCGACGTCGGTGAACTCGAACGAGCGGCCGTCGGCGGTCACCGTCCCGGACACCGTGCACGGGATCTCGTAGCGGGTCGAGAGGCGGTACTGGTACGGCGTCCCCGCAGTGGTCCAGGTCAGGTTCATCACGAGTTCGACGGGACGGCCGGAGTCGCCGCGCAGCAGCGCCGCGGGGTCGTCGTAGGCCTGGCCGCGCCCGCGCAATGACACCCGGTAGGACCGAAGCGGGGTGATGGCCTCGAGTTCGAGGTCGAGGTCGTCGGTGTGGACGTGGGTGTGATCCGTGGGCAGCGCGGCCTCGAAGTCGAGCACGGCGATGGTCGGCATGTCAGGACCGCACAGCAACGCGTTGATCCAGGCATGGCCCTGGTTCGGGATCAGCCCAAGCCGTACCCAACCGCCGACGTCCTGGCCGGGGTCGGCGAAGTCGAAGTACCAGCTCTCGTTCCAGAGCGCCTCATCCGTCGGCTCGTGGGTTCCTTCGTCGTCCGCGTTGGGCTGCAACGGTTCCGGCGTGGACGGTGCCGGAAGGACGGCCAGCGCATCGGTGTCGAGGACGTGTTCGCAGTGCCGCGCGATCATCGTCATGAACATTTGGTCGCCGCGTTCGGTGCGCTCGACCAGCATGGGCGACACGATCGACATCACCACACCGAAGAAGCTCTGATGCCGGACGCCCTCGAGGACGTCGTCCATGGTCAACGGGGCATTCGGTCCGAGTGCAACGTGGTAGGCCCGCAACAACTCCTCGGAGTGCTCGCGCCGTTGCTGCACGGGTAGCGCACATCCGAGGAAGTAGGCGACGTCGGTCAGGGCCGGGCCCACGCTCACCGTCTGCCAGTCGACCACCGTCAGCGGGCGGTCGGCGCCGTCCTGACCGAAGAGCAGGTTGTCCAGACGGTAGTCACCATGAACCAGCCCCTGTGGTCTTCCCGACGCGGCCTCTGCAGCGAGGTAGGCGTCGAAGGTTGCGACCAACCGTTCACACACCTCGCGATGCTCGGGTGCGAGGTCGTCGCGGTAGCGGTCGAGGAAACCTGCGTAGAGGGCGGAGATCAGGCCTTGGTTCAGTGGCGACTCCCGGTTGATCCACGCTGCCCCCGACAGTGCGGCGTCACCCAGCAACGGGCCGTGTACGTGGCCGAGGTGGGTCAGTGCCATCCTCGCCTGTTCGATTGTGGCACCAACGATTTCGTCGCCGACGACGGCGGGCGTGGCATCCCCGAGCAGCAGGTCGAACACGCCCGTCGCCGGATCGTAGGCGGCGTGATGGCATGGTGCGACCGGACCGTGAATGGCCGGCGCGATGTCCGTGTAGAACCGGACCTCGCGCTCGTAGAGGCCCAGCGCCAGTCCCGTCTGCCTACTGCTCGGGTCGGCGGCCGCGACCTTCAACACCACCGATGCCGGTCCGTCCTGGCCGTCGGTGTAGGTGAGGGCGACCCGGTAGCACTCGCTCATCTGGCCAGTGCCGATGCGTTCGAAGGCGAACTCGCTGACCTCCCCGGCACCGATCACCGCGGTGAGCCAGTCGGCGGTGAGATCGGCGGGACGTTCCACTAGCGCGTTCGTCTGGGGAGTCTGCACTCGGTCAAACCTAGGGCACCGCGCGAGCGGAATGGCGTGTTTTCGGCTGATGAGTTGACAGCCGTCAACTCATTGCGCGTGACAGGTGTCCGACTTCGTTGCCGGCACGTCGAGGGCGGGGTTGCGATCGAAGAATCCGAACGGCTTGAGCCAGAACGACACGATGTCGACCGGCATGACCGGCCAATCCTCTGGCCGGGTGATGTGGTGCAGACCGAACACGTACCAGAGCACGACGTCGGTGTTGTCGATGGACCGATTGGCCTTCGTCCACTCCCCCAGACCGGTGTCCTCCACCGACTGATTGACGAATTCACCCGCGGGCCAACGCTCGTCGGCGGCATTCGGAGTGACCCACACCGTGTGCCCGATCACGCCGGCCCGTTTCAGCACCGGTGACGCGGGATCGAACATCGCCGGAATGGCCCCACCCGGCACCAGCTTGTAAGCCGGATGAGTGCCCAGACCGTTGGTGACGTTGGTGTTGACGACCTTCCACGCGCGCTGAGTGTCGAAGTTGAAGTCCTGCCTGCCATCGCCCTCCGTCCGCAACGGAACGTTCCGCGTGACGAGGGACAGACCGTAGGGATTCTCGGGCCCCATCGGCTCGGCGTAGGACTCGGACATGAAGACGGTGTTGTCACTGCCGTCGACGTCCATGTCCAGGCGGGCCACCAGGAAGTGTTGGTGGAAGGGCGCATACGTGCGCTCGTCGACCAGCATGCCGTTCGGATTCGGCGCGCCTGGCGCGAGCGGCGTGGTGACCATGATGCCGGTGGCCCTGACCTCGCACTCGATGTTGCCGTCCTGGTAGAGCCGCCAGTAGACGAGGTACTCGTAGTTGGCGACCGTCACGTGGAACGAGATCGTCAGGCGGCGCATCCTGCGCACCTCCGCCCCCGCATCGTGATCGACGTGCTTCCACAGCACGGCGCCATCCTCCTCGTGAATGCAGACGGCATTGGCGATCGTGTAGGGCTCCCCCTTGCTGTCGTGCATGACGGCATCGAGGTAGCGGATCTCGCCGAGGCAGTCGCAGCCCAGTTCGAGTGAGGTCGTCATGAAGCCGAGACCCCACTCGCCGATGTCGAATGCGGTGCGGCGGTAGTGATCCGGCGACGAATCGCGGTACGGCACGATCATCTCGGCGAAGGACATCCGGTGCGCGACCGATCGCAGGCGATCGCCATCGCGGTAGCGCACCGTGTGCAGGGTCATGCCCTCCCGGTAGTTGAAGCCGATGCGCAGCGACCAGTTCTGCCACTGCAGGAGATTCCCGTCCAGGGTGAACGACGGACCCTCGGGCTGGGTGACGTGCAATGGCTTGAGCGGCTCACGGGTGGACGTTGCGCGGATGCGCTCGGGGACGTGCCGCGGCACGTATTCGCCCATCACGTTGGGAGTTTCGACGCCGCCGGAAGAGAACGGGCCACCGTCCTCGACCCTCAGCACCTCCATGGTGTTGAGGTCGATGACGCAGTGAAGGCCACTGACGAGGTGGGCGTACGGGTTCGCGCCAGGCGCGTCCTTGCGCCAGGTGTCCGACCAGCCCAACCTGCGATCGCGGAACTCGGGCGGAGCGACCGCATCGCCGAAGGTCCAGGTGTCCATGAAGACGAGGTCGAGATCGGTGATGCCCCGCTTGGCCAGGGCCTCGACGACGTCGGGATGGCCGCGCAGCACCTGGTCGCACTCGATGAACTCGTCCACGGTGAAGTTCGCCTGCACGCCGGGAACCTGGTCGAACGTCTCGACGCGACCTTCGTCGAGCGACACCACGCCCTTGTAGGTGGCGTTGGCCGACCGGTTCAGGCAGATGACGGTCGCGCGGCGCGCGGGCACGGTGCCGTCCTGCTCGAACGCCCGCAGGTCATCCTTGCTCGGTTCCACCAGCTCGATCGAGGCGAACCGCCACCCGAGGTCCGACGTCGCCGTCGGCCCGGGGCCGACCGCACGCTCGCGGCGCAACACCGCTGCGACGGCAGTGAATTCGTCGGTCGACAAGGGGTCCAGAGGGTGCGCCACACCACCACTCGATCACATCGACTGCAGGTCCGCACGTGATCTGGAGAAACCGTTGCCGCCCTCATCGAGCGGCGAGCGTGAACCCCTCCCAGGCCTGCCTGCGGTCGGCACGCGGGTCGTATTCGAGGTGAGAGTGCCGATCGAAGACCATGACCGCTCGGTCGTCTGCGGTGTAGGGCGGCCAACCATCGCCCGGAACGCCGGCTCGGCTGAAGGCGCGCCACCTGCCCTGCACGTCGTTGGAGACCTGGCGCGCCGAGCGACGGTCGGCGGCAGCGGTCATCAACGACCCGAACCGCGTCCGATATACGTCGAAGACTGCGAACAACTCGGTGCCGTGGGTGGCGCCGAGCCCCGACCAATGGAAGGTGCGCGGCGCATAGTCGTAGCGATACACGAAGGTCGGCGTATGCCTGCCATGCGCATCGGCGATCTGCCATGCCGCAGTCCCGAAGGCGAAGTCGCCACCGAGCCGGATGCAGGCGCTCGGACTCGGATAGCCCGGATAGGCCTTGGTGATCCGGTCCCGCACCTGAACGTCGGAGTCGGAGAGGAGCAGGTCGATGGCGGGCTCAGTCGTCGGCAACAACTGCAGGAACCGGGTGAACAGGCGGCCCTCGTCGGCGTTGGTACCCACGATGAGAGGCACCCGGTGTGCGGTGCCGTCCTGCATGGCCTGAACCGGATCATGCGGCAGATACTCGGTGTCGAAGGTCGGCCCGACGACGAACGCCCCCCGCATCTCCTTCATCCCATGCCTCATCACCTTGTTCAGCCCGTCGACGAGCTCCGCGGGCCGAGCCGCCATCACCGCGGCCGCGCCATCCTCCGGCGCCGCCCCGAGAACACCGACCAGGTCAGCGGCGAATGCCGCGGCGACGTCGGGCGGCCCGGCCATCCCGCTTGCGGGACTCTCCGCAATCGCTTGCACGAAAAGACCTTTGGCTTCCGGAACCGCCAGCAACGTAGCGACGGCGTGCGCACCGGCGCTCTCACCGAAGATCGTCACGTTCTCCGGGTCGCCGCCGAAGACCGCGACGTTGTCGCGAACCCACCGCAACGCCATCACGAGATCGCGCAGGAACAGGTTGTCCTCGATCGGATCGTCAGGTGTCGACAGAGCCGAGAGATCCATGCAACCAAGCGCACCCAGCCGGTAGTTCACCGAGACGTAGATACAACCCCGTCGCGCCATGGACGCACCGTCATAGATCGGTGTCGCCGAGCTGCCAAGAATGTATCCGCCGCCATGGATGAAGAACATCACCGGCAGCGGCTCGTCCGATGGATTTTCCGGCGCGACGACGTTGAGCGTCAGACAGTCCTCGCTCATCGGCTGGAACTTGCCGACGCCGAGCAGCGTGTACTTGCGGTCCTGCGGCGCGCAGTAGGTGAACCCGTGGCAGTAACGCACGCCCGGCCACGGCTGCACCGGTTGCGGAGCGCGGTAGCGCAGCCGGCCCACCGGAGGACGGGCATACGGGATCGATCGCCAGCGGTGGACGCCGTCGGCGGTGAATCCTTCGACGACGCCGTTGTCGATGGCCACGCGAACGGTGCGATCGTGCATGGGTCGACGTTAGCGAAGAACCCGACCTCGGATGTGCCTGGCGCGCCGCCCGAATGGCGCCCGCTACCCTGGTCGGCATGCGAATAGCCTTGGTCATCGCCGTGTCTGCGCTGGTGGCGGGCTGTTCGAGCAGCACCGGCGGCACCGCGGAGAAGGCCCAGCAGACGCCAAGCACCGGTGCCCCGAGGAGTTCGATCGCCACGGCGTTGCCGTCGAAGACCGCGACGAAGCCTTCGCTTGCGCCCTCCGCGCCTCCCCGAGCGGGCGCCCCGATGGCCGACGTCATCCGGTGGATCGAAGCCGGAACGCCCGCCGACCCCAACGGCTACCACTCGATGACCCGCGGCGGCGAGGTGTCGACGCTTGACGCCGGGGTGGCATTCGTCACGGCGGGCTCCGAGGCCAACTGCGTCACCAACCAGTACCAGGACGGCGCGTTGGCATGCCTGCTGAAGTTGAGCAATCCGCCGCCGCGCCCGTCCGGGGTCGAGACGGCCTGGAAGGACAACTGGGTCGACTTCCCTGGCACGACCGTCGACGTCGGCTCACCGCACGGCGATCCGGGTCCGTTCGTCGACGGCACCGGTGCCGAACTGCCTGCGGGCACGTCCTTGGCGTTCGGTGACTACCGCTGCCGCTCCGACGCCACGGGATTGTTCTGCGTCAACTATGCGCACCAGACGGCGGTCAAGTTGAGCGCGGCAGGCGTCGAGGGCTTCGGCTGCCTGCAGAAGGTGACCCCGCCAGCGGACATCGGCGTCCGGCTCAGCTGCTGATCAGGCGGCGGGTCAACCCGTGGGGCGAGCCTTCTCCCGGACACGCGTCGGGTACGCCTGCGTCATTCCCACCGCACCGACGATGACCACGATCGGAATCACCCAGTTAGTCCAGTCTCGGGTCTCGGGCACCTGGGTCGCGTAGTAACCGAGCACCGAGATCAGCGCGAAGACCAGGGCCCACATCAGCGTCAGAACCCTGTTGGTCTGACGGAATGCCGGCTTCTCCCAGTCCTCCATGGGCCGGGACACCCTGGCGTACTGCTCGGTGAACGGCGTGAACGCCAACGAACCCAGCGCCATCACCGCCAGCACGCCACTGGACAACGTCGTCGCGTAGGTGTCCATCCAGTCGCGGTCCGCCGCGCCGACGATCATCCCGGCCGCCGTCACCACGACGAAGAACACGATCGTGACGATCTCGAGTAGCCGGGGCCCGCCTCGGCCCATGGAGATGCCGAGGATGATCGCCGCCAACACGGCACTCAGCGCACCGAACAGCCACGTGCTCGGGCCTTCGGCCACCACCCAGTAGATGATCCACGGCACGAACCCGACGAACGGGCTGTGCTCAAACCATTCGTCCACGCCTCAGGGTGTCACGAAAACCGGCTCCACCCCGTGATCGGTCTACGCGACACCCTTCTGCCGCAACAGCGGAAGCACGCCCTCGGCGAACCAGTGGGCCTCCTCGAGGTGCGGATAGCCGGAGAGGATGAACTCGTCGAACCCCAGCGAGTGGTACTCGTAGATCAGGTTCGCGACCTCCTCGTGGCTGCCCACTAGTGCCGTGCCTGCCCCGCCGCGGACCAGTCCCACCCCGGCCCAGAGGTTGGGATAGATCTCCAGTTGATCCACCCGGCCGCCGTGCAGGGCCGTCATCCGGCGCTGGCCCTCGGACTGCGAACTCGCATGCAGTGCAGTCTGCTTCGCGATCTGATCGTCGCTGAGCCCTGCGACGAGCTCGGCGGCGACCGCCCACGCGGCGGCCGACGTGTCGCGGCTGATCGTGTGCAGGCGGATGCCGAACCGGACCTTGCGGCCCCTCGCCTCGGCCAGCTCGCGGACCTTCACGATCTTTGCCGCCGCCGCTTGCGGCGGCTCGCCCCACGTCAGGTATACGTCGACGTACTGCGCGGCGATCGGCAGCGCCGCGGGCGAAGAACCCCCGAAGTAGATTTGCGGCAACGGATCCGGCGGTGCGGACACCCGGGCATCCGCCACGGTGTAGTAGTCGCCCTTGAAGTCGAGCCCGTCCCCTCGCCACACCGAGTTGACGATGTGGAGGAACTCACCGGTGCGGGCATAGCGTTGGTCGTGATCCAGCCAGTCGCCGAAGCGGCGCTGCTCGACGTCGTCACCGCCGCTGACGATGTTGAGCAGGACCCGGCCTTCGGAGAAGCGCTGCAACGTCGCGGCCTGCTGGGCTGCCAGCGTCGGCGGCACCAGGCCGGGCCGGAACGCGACGAGGAACTTCAGCTTCTCGGTTTCGGCGAGCAGCGCCGCCGACGTCAACCAGGCGTCCTCACACCAGGTTCCGGTCGGCGTGAGCACGCCCTCGAAGCCGAGCCGGTCGGCGGCGCGGGCCACCTCGGCGAGGTAGCCCCGAGTCGGAGGGCGGTAATTGGGCGGCAGGACCTGGTTCGACGACGCGTGGGACGACGCGACGATCGAGCGGCTGTCACCGCTGGTGGGCAGGAACCAAAAGAATTTGGCGGCCACGAAACTCCTAATTGGCGTTCGTCAGAAAGGGTTTGAGCACATCGTCGTAGCGGTGATCCACCCAGTCGGCGAACTTGGGGGCGGACGCGATCTGCTTGGTCTCGGCGAACAGGTCGGCCAGCTGCTGCTCCGAGCCGATCAACTGTTCCGACAGCGCGGTCTGGGACCGCAGGCTCCGGCCCTGCGCAACGGTTCCGACGGGCAGGTCGAGACCGACCGCCCCCGAATAGCTGCGCGCCCACTCCTCGGGATGGTCCCGTGCCCACTGGGTCGCCTTGGCGTAGCGCACGAGCAGATCGCTGAGCGCGGTGTTGCGCTTCGGGTCGGCCAGGGCGGCATCCGATGCGATGCCGAACCCGGCCCCGTTGGTGACACCGGTGGCCCGGGCGATGCTGCGCACGGGCACCTGCTGTTCGACCTGCGCGGTGTACGGATCCCAGACGGCCCAGGAGTCCGCCTGCCCGCTGGTGAAGGCGGTCAAGGCGTCGGCGGGCTGCAGGAACACGAGTTTCACGTCGGCGGGTGACAGGCCGGCCTTCTGGAGCTGGATCAGGATGTGGCCGTGCGCTGAGCTGCCCTTGCCGACGGCCACGCTCTTGCCACGCAGGTCGGCGACGGTCTTGATCGGCGAATCGGCCCGCACGAGGATGCGGTCGCCGTCTCCTCCGTTTTCGTAGGCGCTCACCACCTTTACCTTCGCATTGGCGGCGGCACCGAAGATGGGCGGGGTGTTGCCGGTGACGGCGAAGTCGATCTTGCCTGCGGTCGCGGCCTCGATCTGCGGCGGTCCGGAGGTGAAGGTGGAGAACACCACCTTGTAGGGCAGGTCGCCCAGCGCGCCCGCAGCGCGCAGCAGCGATTCGGTGCCGCCCTTCTGGTCTCCGATCTGCAGCGTGACGTCGGACAACTCGGACAGCGGCACCGTGGCCGGAGCCTGCTGGGCGCCGGAGCTCTCCTCACGCGAGACGCAGCCGGCCAGCACTCCGATCAGCGTCAGCAAGGCCGCGACGCGAATCGCGATCGCTCGTCTTGATGCGGGCATGACGGTTCCCTTCGTTGTTCGACGATGCGTTCGTCAGAGATGGACGCCGAGCCGGTCGAGCAGCTCGGCGCGGTAGCGCTCGGTGTTGGCGGACGGGTCCGACGGCGAACGCCTGGCATCGTCGATGACGAGCGTGTGGATCACGCGGCCCTCCTCGAGGACCAGCACCCGGTCGGCGAGCGCCACCGCCTCGTCCACGTCGTGGGTTACCAGCAGCACGCCGAACCGGTGTTCCCGCCACAGCTCGAGAAGCAGCGCCCGCATGGTCAGACGGGTCAGCGCGTCGAGTGCGCCGAAGGGCTCGTCGAGCAGCAGCAATTCGGGTTCGGCCACCAGCGCCCTCGCGAGCGACACCCGTTGCGCCTGTCCACCGGACAGCGTCAGCGGCCAGGCGTCCGCGCGTTCGGCGAGACCGACGTCGGCCAACGCACGGTCGGCCCGCGCCACCGCGTCGGCCTTGGACAGTAGAGTGCGGGTCAGTCCGTAGCCGACGTTGGTTCGCACGTCGCGCCAGGGGAACAGCCGGGGCTCCTGGAACGCCAGCGCGGGCGCGCCTGCGACCACGCGCTCGCCGGTGTGATCGGTGGACAACCCCGCCAGCACCCGGAGCACCGTCGACTTGCCAGAGCCGCTTCTGCCGATCAGCGCGACGATCTCGCCATTGCCGACGCGCACCGACACGTCGGCCAGCACGTGATGCTCGCCGTACCACTTGTCGACGTTGCGCAGCTCGCCCGCAGTCCCGGTCTGCCGTTCGGAGGTCACCGTCACGAGCGGTACCTCAGGGCCCGACGCTCGGCGGCTCGCACGATCGCGTCCGTGCCGATGCCGAGCATCGCGTAGACGACAAGGCCGAAGATGATGATGTCGATGCGAAGGAAGTCACGGGCGTTGTTGATCAGAAACCCGATTCCCTTGTCGGCGTTGATCTGCTCGGCAACGATCAGCGTGAGCCACGCGATGGCCAGGGACTGGCGCAAACCGACGAGCACCTGCGGTGCGGAGCTGGGCACGATGATCGTGCGGAATCTCTGCCAGAACGAGAAGCCAAGCACCTGAGCGGTTTCGAACAGCTTCGGGTCGACCTGGCGGATCGCCGAGAACGTATTGAGGTAGAGCGGGAAGCTGACGCCGAGCGCCACCAACAACACCTTCGGTAGCTCACCGATGCCGAACCAGAGGATGAACAGCGGGATCAAGCCGAGGTGCGGCAACGCACGGACCATCTGCATCGGCGGGTCGACCGTCGCCTCGAACCAGTGGGACAACCCCACCGCCGTGCCGAGCGCCACACCGATCACGCCACCGAGGATGAGACCCTCGACGACCCGCACCCCGGACACCCGCAGGGCATCGACGAGTTGGCCGTTCTCGATCAGCTCGATACCGGCC
>NZ_JBOGDD010001075.1:0-2125 GCF_050701675.1 Mycobacterium sp.
GACGACGCCCCCCGCGGTGACGCCCACCCACAGCGGTCGACGCCGGTGCCAGCGACTCAGGTAGCGCGCGGCACTGCCCGCGAGCGCAGCCAGCCCCGCGTTCTGCGCACCGCGCGGTGTCGGCGTCTCGACGACGTCGAGAGTGCGACCGAAGAGGTCGGTCGCCACGATGCTGGTGGTGCGGGCCCCGATGTGGATGCCCAACGTCAGGAACGGCTCGTGGTTGACCTCGACGGGTACCCGCGGCCGCCCGATGGCGCCGGAGACGGCGAGGTCGGCGCGTTCCCGCAGGACACCGGCGTCGAGCAGGGCGGTGACCTGGCGGTTCACCGTGGCGATGCTCAGGCCGGTGGTCTGGGCGATGACGTCACGGGCGATCGGGCCGCGCAGCCGCGCCGCCCCGAATACGGATGCAGCGGCCGCCTCGGCGACACGCAGTGATGGAGCCACGATGTGGTGGCGGGCGAGCAGCGCACGCTTGGCGTGAGCGGTCGAGATGGCAGAGGTGGTCTTGCGAACGACAGTGGCGGTGTTGGTGCTCAAGGGAGGTGTCCTTCGTTGAGGTCGGCTGGTGGGGTTGGTGCCTCACCTGGCGACTCAGCGGGACGGATACGTCCGGGTTCAGTCAGGCGCGGCGAGAAGCGCGACAACAACAACACGCACGCGAGGCGGCGCTGCGAGAAACCTGACTAGCTGACACGTTGAGAACTTAGCACGGCAACTAAAGTTCACGGAATGACGGCACTCGAATCTCAACAGCCCGTCGCGGTTGTCACCGGCGCCAGCTCGGGCATCGGCGAAGCAACCGCGAAAACCCTTGCCGGACTTGGCTTTCACGTGGTCTGCGTGGCTCGCCGCGCGGAGCGCATAAACGCACTCGCCGAAGAGCTTGGCGGGACGGCGATTGTGGCGGACGTCACTGACGCCGCGGCCGTCGACGCGCTGGCCGCCGGCCTGCGCCGCGTCGACGTGCTGATCAACAATGCAGGCGGGGCCAAGGGCGTGCAATCGGTCGCCGACGCCGACCTCGAGGACTGGCGCTGGATGTGGGAGACCAACGTGCTTGGCACCCTGCGCGTGACAAGGGCGCTGCTACCGAAGCTGATCGCCTCCGGCGACGGCCTGATCGTCACGATCACCTCGATTGCGGCCTTCGAAATCTACGACGGCGGCGCCGGGTACACCTCGGCCAAGCACGCACAGGCGGCGCTGCACCAGACCCTGCGCGGAGAACTGTTGGGAAAGCCGGTGCGGCTCACCGAGATTGCGCCGGGAATGGTCGAGACCGAGTTCTCCGTCGTCCGCTTCGGCGGCGACCAGGACCGCGCCGCCGCGGTGTATCAGGGGATGACCCCGTTGGTGGCCGCCGACGTCGCAGAGGTGATCGGCTTCGTGGCGTCGCGGCCGCCGCACGTCAACCTGGACCAGATCGTCATCCGGCCGCGCGATCAGGCGACCGCAACCAGGAAGTTCACCCGCCCGGAGTGACCGTGACCTGACTCGGAGGGGTCGTCGTCGGCGTCCCCGAGAGCGTGGGCGCGTCGGTCGGGGTGGCAGGCGCGCTGCTGGGGATGTTCGACGGCGGTGAGTCGTTGTTCAGCGCCGACATGGACTTCCACTGGTCCCAGTCCACGGCCCAGTCCCAGATGTCGCCGTCGGCGTAGGACAGCTCGATCGACGTGCCGGTGACTTCGACGGGATCGCCGTAGATGGCCGTGTTGAAGTACTGCTGCGCGTTGTCCGTCGAGAGATTGATGCAGCCGTTGGTGACGTTGCTGCTGCCCTGCACCCCGGTGGTGCTCGGGTTGGCGTGGATGAACTCGCCGTTGTTGGAGATCCGCACGGCATACCGCTCGTGGGCGTTGGAGTAGCCCGCCGCCGGGTTCGACATGTAGAAGTCCTCGTACTTCTCGGTGACGACGTGGATGCCGCTGCGGGTGATGTTGCGCGGCAGGTCGGCTTCGCCGTAGCTGCACGGCAGATCGAGGATGACGCCGTCGTCGGTGATGACCTGGATGCGGTGCGACGAGGCCTCGGCCTTCACCACCTGCCGTCGGCCGATCTCGAAGTCGAGCGTCACGTCCTGGGCGCCGAACGCGCCTTCGCCGAACGGAATGCCGTACAT
>NZ_JBOGDD010001076.1:0-7398 GCF_050701675.1 Mycobacterium sp.
CGCTCGGCCCCACCCCACGCCGGCATGATCGCCAGCGCCGCCTGGTTGAAGCCGATCTTGACGTCGTCGGCAGCGATCCTGATGTCGGCCGCCACCGCGACTTCGGCCCCGCCGCCGAGTGCGTGACCGTTCACGGCGGCCAGCACCGGACCGGGGAACGCGGCGATGCGGTCGCAGACGGATCGCATCTTCCATGCCATCGCGGCGGCGTCGGCCTCGGTCCGAAGAAGCGCGAGTTCCTTGAGGTCCCCGCCGGAGACGAATGCCTTCTCGCCGGCGCCCTTGATCACGAGTGCACGGGCGCCGTCGGCGCCGTCGAGGGCATCGGCGAGCTGATCCATCGTCTCCAGGGAGATGGCATTGCGCGCGTGCGGGCGGTCGATGGTGATGACGGCCAACCCGTCGTCGGTCTCGAGGTCGACCATCCGAGCGTTCTCCTGACGTTCTCCACATGCGGTATTGGCATTCTCGTTTCGGGAGAATAGCATCACCACGGACCTTCGAAGACGCTCGAAAGTCCCCGCGGAGGTGCGTATTCAGTCCTTGCAGCAGCCATTGCGCAACATGCCCGACGAGCTGTCCCAACGCTACGTGGCCGAGGGGTGGTGGTTGCCGGAGACCCTCGGCGGGATGCTGGCCCGCGGCCTCGACGCCAATCCCGACACCGAATTCCACGTGCACTCCGCAGAGCGGCCGTGGGGCGGCACCTTTCGCGACGTGGAGACGGTGGCCCGTCGGCTCGCGGCGGGACTGCACGAGCGAGGCGTCGGTCCCGGCGACGTGGTCGCCATGCAGCTGCCGAACTGGATGGAGGCCGCCGCGACGTTCTGGGCGTCGGCGTTCCTCGGTGCGGTCATCGTGCCGATCGTGCACTTCTACGGTCGCAAGGAAGTGGGGCACATCCTTGCGACCGCAAAGCCGCGCGTCTTCGTCACCACCGAGCGCTTCGGCCGGATGAGCTTCCAGTCCGATCTGTGCGAGGACGTGCCGATCGTCGCGCTCGTCGGCACCGACGGGGAACTGGGCTTCGACCGCCTGCTCGCCGACGAGCCGATGGTGGGCACCATCGCCGCAGACCCCGCGGCGCCCGCGCTGATCGCATTCACCTCCGGCACCACCCGCGACCCCAAGGGCGTCGTCCACAGTCATCAAACGCTGGGTTGCGAGACCAGGCAGCTGCTCCAGAACTATCCGCCGGACCGCGGGAGGCAGATCACCGCAACGCCCGTCGGCCACTTCATCGGCATGGTCGGGGCCTTCCTCATCCCGGTGCTCGAAGGTGCGCCGATCGATCTCGTCGACGTCTGGGATCCCGGCAAGGTGCTGGCCCTGATGAAGTCGAAGGGCATGTCCATCGGCGGTGGGCCGCCCTACTTCGTCACCAGCCTGCTCGACCATCCCGACTGCACCGACGAGCATCGCCGGCTCTTCACCACCGTCGGGCTTGGTGGGTCCACGGTGCCGGCGGCGGTCACCCGGCGTCTCGCAGACCTCGGCTTCTTCGTGTTCCGCTCCTACGGAAGCACCGAACACCCGTCCATCACGGGATCCGGCCCGAGCGCGCCAGAGGACAAGCGGCTCTACACCGACGGCAATGCGCGGCCGGGGGTAGAGGTCAAACTGGCCGAGGACGGCGAGATCCTCAGCCGGGGTCCCGACCTGTGCCTCGGGTACACCGATCCGGAGCTGACCGCCAAGGCCTTCGACGACGACGGTTGGTACCACACCGGTGACGTCGGCGTTCTGGACTCCGACGGGTATCTGACCATCACCGACCGCATGGCCGACGTCGTCATCCGCGGTGGCGAGAACATCAGCGCCCTCGAGGTCGAGGAGGTGCTGCTCGCGATGCCCCAGGTCGTCGAGGCGGTGGTGGTGGCGGCGCCCGACGCGCGTCTCGGCGAGCGCGCTGCGGCGGTGCTGCGAATCAGGCCAGGGCTGGTCATGCCGACGCTCGCCGAGGTGCGCGAGCACTTCGAGCGGGCAGGCGTGGCCCGGCAGAAGTGGCCAGAGGAGTTGCACGAGGTGGACGACTTCCCGCGCACCGCGAGCGGCAAGGTGCAGAAGTTCGTCGTTCGTCAACAGGTGAGTGAGAACACCATTACCGCAGGGCATTGAAACCAAACCAAGATGAGAATAGGATTCTCGCAAGAGGATAAGGAGAATTCCATGGGTCAACTTTCGCACCGGGTCGACATCCCATTTCCGCTGTTCGATGCGGACAACCATCTCTACGAGCCGCCGGAGGCTCTGACCAAGTACCTCCCCAAGGAGTACAAGGACGTCGTCCAGTACGTGGAGATCAACGGTCGCACCAAGATCGCCTTGCGCGGTCAGATCAGCAACTACATCCCCAACCCCACCTTCTCGGTGGTCGCCAAGCCCGGTGCGTGGGAGGAGTACTTCAAGTTCGGCAACCCGGACGGCAAGAGCAAGCGCGAACTGTTCGGCGAACCGATGAGGGCCATTCCGGCGTTCTTCGAGCCCGCTCCGCGCCTCGAGAAGATGGACGAGCTGGGTCTGGACCGCTCGCTGATGTTCCCGACGCTGGCCAGTCTCATCGAGGAGCGGCTAGCCGACGACCCCGTCGCGATCCACGTCATCGTGCATGCGCTCAACGAGTGGCTCCACGAGGTCTGGGGCTTCAACTACAAGAACCGCATCTACACCACCCCGGTCATCACGCTGCCCATCGTGGAGAAGGCCATCGAAGAGCTGGATTGGGCCGTCAAGCGCGGCGCCCGCGCCATCCTGATCCGCCCGGCACCCGTGCCCGGCTTCCGCGGCCCGCGGTCGTTCGCACTGCCCGAGTTCGACCCCTTCTGGCAGAAGTGCGTCGAGTACGACGTCTTCGTCGGCATGCACTCCAGCGACAGCGGCTACTCCCGCTACACCTCCGAGTGGGATGGCGGCGCCCAGGAGATGCTGCCGTTCCAGACCAACGCCATGTCGATCCTCAACGAATGGCGTCCGATCCAGGATGCGGTGGCCTCCTGGGTCATCCACGGTGCGCTGTTCCGGTTCCCGAAGCTGAAGGTGGGGATCGTCGAGGCGGGGTCGAAGTGGATGTTCCCGCTGCTGGACTCGATGGCCGAGGTGTACAAGAAGGCGCCGGAGGCCTTCCCCGGCAACCCGATGGAGGAGATCAAGAACCGCATCTACGTCAGCCCGTTCTACGAGGAGGGCATCGACGATCTGATCAACCTGATCGGCGTGGACCAGGTGCTGTACGGCTCCGACTGGCCGCACCCGGAGGGCCTGGCTGAGCCGACCCACTACGTCACCGCACTCGATCACCTCTCGCTCGACGATCAGGCAAAGATCATGGGCGGCAACCTGTCTCGCCTCATTACGGCGTGACCGGGAGTAAAACCTGGCAGACCATCCCCGAGATGGTCTTGAGCGCAGCGGATCGATTCGGCGACGCCGAGGCGGTCGTCGACGGTCCGCTGCGCCTCACCTACGTCGAACTCGTCGACCGCATTCGGCGGGCGGCGGGTGCGTACGCCGAACTGGGGATCTCCAAGGGCGACCGCGTCGCGCTGTGGGCGCCGAACTCCGTGCACTGGATCATCGCCGCGTTCGGATTGCTCACGGCCGGCGGCGTGCTCGTTCCGGTCAACACCCGGTTCAAGGCCGAGGAGGCCGCCGACGTGGTCTCGCGCAGCGGCGCGAAGGCGGTCATGGTCCAGAAGGGGTTCCTGGCACAGGACTTCAGCGTTTCTCCGGTCACGCTGAACGTGCCGACGATCGACGTGACGTCGGACTTCCTCGCCAGCGGCTCGCCATTCGAGCGTGCCGTGGACGGGGACGACGTCTCGGACGTCATCTATACCTCCGGCACCACCGGTAGGCCCAAGGGCGCCATGATGAATCACCGCCAGACGCTGCGGATGTACGAGGAGTGGGCGACGCTCGCGGATCTCCGTGAGGGCGACCGCTATCTGATGATCAATCCGTACTTCCACACGTTCGGCTTGAAGGCGGGCCTGGTGGCTTCCTTCCTGCGGGGCGCGACGATGCTGCCGGTTGCGGTCTTCGACATCGATCGCGTGGTCGAACTGATCGAGCGCGAGCGGATCACCATGCTGCCCGGCCCGCCCACCGTGTACCACTCGTTGCTGGCGGTGCAGGACAAGGGCAAGCTGGCGTCACTGCGAGCCGGCGTCACCGGCGCGGCCGACATCCCCGTCGAGCTCATCAGCCGGGTCCACGACGAACTTCCGTTCCAGACGCTGATGACGGGGTACGGGTTGACCGAGGCAGGCAACGTGACGCTCTCGCTTCCCGGTGACTCGTTCACCGACGTCGCCACCACCGCCGGGGTGCCCTGCCAGGGGATCGAGGTGCGCATCGCCGATGACGGCGAGGTCCTCGTCCGGGGCTACGGCGTGATGCAGGGCTATCTGGACGACGCGGCCGCGACTGCCGAGGCCATCGACTCCGAGGGGTGGCTGCACACCGGTGATCTGGGGGACTTCACGGAGTCGGGTCGGCTACGCATCGTCGGGCGCAAGAAGGACATGTTCATCGTCGGTGGCTTCAACGCCTATCCCGCCGAGATCGAAGGCTTCCTGTTGAAGCACCCGGCCATCGCGCAGGCGGCGGTCATCGGCGTGCCCGACGAGCGACTCGGTCAAGTCGGAAAGGCGTTCGTGGTGTTGCGCTCGTCGACCGAAGCGCCCACCGCGGAGGAATTGGTCGGTTGGAGTCGTCAGCGAATGGCCGGATACAAGGTTCCGCGGTCTGTACAGTTCCTCGACGAGCTACCCACGAACGCCACGGGCAAGGTCGTCAAGGATCGTCTGCGCTGAGCGCTCGTACAGCGCGAAAACAGCATTTCCGCAGGATGCAGGCCGATCCGATGCCCTTCGGGGATGGAGTATGGTCAAGGCGATACTCATAATTGAAAATGCCATTCTCTCCACGCGGAAATCTTGATCGACAGGACAGGAGGTCGCATGCCGCCCTGGAAGCGAGCCTCGTCAGTGCTCAACGGCGATACTCGGGATGACCCGAAGGACGCGCCAAAGGACGTCATGGAGACACCCGGAGCCGACGACGCATCGGCACTGGCCGAAGAAGCCGAAGCCGAAGCGGTAGCAGCGGAGGCCGCCGCAGTCGCGGCACGAGCTCGGGCCCGCGCACTGAAGCTGCGCAGGCAGGCCGAGGCCGCCGCCGCGGTCAAGGTCGCCCCGCCGACCGAGACGGTCCCGGTGGTCCCGCCCGAGCCGGTCGACGTCGTCGAGAGCGAGCCCGATACCGAACCCGAGATCGAACCCGACGAGCCGGTCGCCGACACGGTGGCCGCCGACGAAGCCGTCGTCGACACCGCAGATGCCGACACCGCAGATGCCGACGTCGAGGTCTACGACGAGGTCGAGGAGCAGCCCGCCCGCCGTCGGCGCCTCACACTGCCGCGCGTGCGGCTCAAGTGGGTCGCGGCAACCCTGGTCGTCCTGTGCACGCTCGGATTCCTGGGGGCCAGCGGCTATATGGTCTGGCATCACCGCCAGGTCCAAGCGGAGCAGCAGCGCTCGGCGGAGTTCGCCGCCGCCGCCCGTCAAGGCGTCGTGACGTTGATGTCGCTGAACTTCAACAACGCCGAAGCCGACGTGAAGCGGATCATCGACAACACGACAGGGGACTTCAAGAAGGACTTCCAAGGTCAGTCCGACGAATTCGCGAAGGTGGCGCAGGCGTCGAAGGTGATCACGGAGGCGACGGTCAACGCCACCGCCGTCCAGTCGATGTCCAAGGACACGGCCACCGTCCTCGTTGCGGTGACAACCCAGGTTTCCAACGCCGCCAGCAAGGAGCAACAACCACGCTCCTGGCGATTGCGGGTCGACATGGCCCGTGACGGTGGGCAGCTCAAGTTGGCGAAAGTCGAGTTCGTGCCGTGACCTCAGACCACGCAGATGACGGAACCGACGTCGAGGTTGACGACGTCGAAGACACCTCAAGGGAACTCGACGACACCACCGCCGACGACACCACCACCACCGCCGTCGACGACACCCCGACCGTCGACGAGCCCCCCGACGCAGGGCCGACACCGCGACGGGGCAGCTTCACGGGCCTGCTGGTCCCGCTCGTGCTCGCGGTCCTTCTGCTCGGCTCGGCAGGGTTGGCGTCCTGGCTGTACTTCAACCAGTTCCGGCCGGACCGGGAGACCAACGCGGCCGTGGCCGGCGACACGATCAAGGCGGCGAACGCCGGAGCCGTCGCGCTGCTGTCGTACGCGCCGGACACGATGGACAAGGACTTCACGAACGCCAAGTCGCACCTCACCGGGGACTTCCTGAGCTACTACAGCCAGTTCACCCACGACATCGTGACGCCTGCGGTCCAGCAGAAGGCGGTCAAGACCTCGGCGACGATCGTGCAGTCGGCGGTGTCGGAGCTGAAACCCGACTCGGCGGTGGTCCTGGTCTTCCTGAATCAGACGACCACCAGCAAGGAGAACCCCGACGGCTCGTTCACCGCGAGCGCGGTGAAGGTGGGTCTGACCAAGGTCGACGGAAACTGGCTCATCTCGGCCTTCGACCCCGTGTAGTCGGTTCCGTACCGTCGAGGGCGTGACAGTGGTCAAACGCGTCGACCTGGTGCTCTCGGGTGGCGGCGTCAAGGGCGTCGGCCTGGTGGGTGCCATCGTCGGTCTGCTGGATGCCGGCTACCAGCCGCAGCGCATTTCCGGAACGTCCGCGGGATCCATCGTCGGGGCGATCGTCGCGGCCGCGGCGCACACCGGTGCGCTGACTGGCTCTCAAGTCAAGGAACTGGCGTTGCAACTGGATTACCGGAAGTTCCTCGACCCGGGGCCGGTGGAGCGGGTGCCACTGGTCGGACCGTCGCTCGCACTGCTGCGCGGGTCCGGCATCTACCGGGGCGACTACGCGCACGAGTGGGTCCGCCGTCAGCTGGCCGACCTCGGGGTGACCACGTTCGCGGACCTCGCCATCGACGACGACGAGCTGCCACCGGAGCAGCGCTACCGCCTGGTGGTCACCGTCGCCGACGTCACCAGGGGTCAACTCGTGCGATTGCCCTGGGACTATCGCAGGGTCTACGGACTCGATCCGGATGAGCAGCTCGTCGCCGACGCGGTCCGCGCCTCGATGTCGATTCCGTTCTTCTTCCGTCCGGTTTCGCTGACCAGCTCCGCGGGGCGCACCTCGACGCTGGTCGACGGCGGGCTGCTGTCGAACTTCCCGATCGACTCACTCGACAGGGCCGACGGGAACGCGCCGCGATGGCCGAGCTTCGGCATCACGCTGCTGCCGAACTTGCCCGACGGCAACGACAAGGTGATCCCGCCGCTCGCTGCGCTTCGTCTGCTGGGCGCCCCGCATCTGCTCGAGGGCGTCATCACCACGATGGTGGTCGGTCGCGACC
>NZ_JBOGDD010001077.1:0-3837 GCF_050701675.1 Mycobacterium sp.
GTGGTAGGCCGATGCCGGGACCGGTGGCGACGTGACGGGTTGCCCCGGAACATGTTGCGAGCCAGACGCTTTGACGCTACGGGTGGAGTCCCCGTACTGACCGTTCATCTCCTCACTCCGGCTTCGTCGTGCGCCCGAGCAGGAGCGCCATTGCCTCGTCGACCGAGAGTCCCTTGTGGCAGACGCGGTTGACGGCGTCTGTGAGCGGCATCTCCACGTCGTAACTTTCGGCCAGCGCCAGCACCGACTGGCAGGACGTGACGCCTTCTGCCACGTGCCCACCCGCCTCGCGCAGTGCGGACTCCATGGTGGCGCCCTTGCCGAGCCGTTCACCGAATGCCCGGTTGCGTGACCGCGGCGACGTGCAGGTGGCGACGAGGTCACCGACCCCGGCCAGCCCGGCAAGCGTCGTACCCTTGGCGCCCAGCGCGATTCCCAGTCGCATGATCTCAGCCAGCCCCCGGGTGATGATCGCCGCGGCGGTGTTCTCCCCCAGCCCCACTCCCGCTGCCATGCCGCTGGCCAGTGCGATGACGTTCTTGCACGCGCCGCCGATCTCGGCGCCCACGACATCGGAGTTGGTGTACGGCCGGAAGTACCTGGTGGAGAACGCGCGCTGCAGTTCAACGGCGCGGCCGGAGTCCGAACACGCGACGACGGTCGCTGCGGGCTGCTCGTCGAGGATCTCACTGGCCAGGTTCGGTCCGGTGACCACGGCGACCCGCGACGGGTCCACCCCCGTCACCTGAACGATGACCTGGCTCATCCGTAGCAGCGTGTTCAGCTCGATACCCTTCGCGACGCTCACCAGCGTGGCGTCGCCACCGATCACGTCACGCCACGGCGCCAGGTTGACGCGCAGGGTCTGCGACGGCACTGCCAGCAGCACCGTGCACGCTCCATCGAGTGCCGCTGCGGCGTTCCCGGTCGCGCGGATCGACGTCGGCAACACGACGTCACCGATGTATCGGGCGTTGCGGTGGGTGTCGTTGATCTCGTCGGCCAATTCCGCTCGGCGCGACCACAGCGTGACGTCGTTGCCCGCATCGGCCAGCACCTTCGCCAGCGCCGTACCCCACGCGCCTGCACCCATCACCGCAGCCCTTACCACGGGAACAAATCTAGCCTGGTCCGCGCTGCTGGCAGGATGGCACCCATGAGCGGCACCAGCGACTACGCCCCGGCTTCGGGGGTGCGCCTGCAAGGGGACGTCGGGCTGATCATCGCGGTCAAGCGTCTCGGCTTGGCCAAGACGCGCCTCGCATCGGCTTTCGCGCCCGACGACCGCGAGCAGGTGGTCCTCGCCATGCTCGACGACACGATCACCGCGGCGTCCGCCGTAGTGGCAGTCCGCGCGATCACCGTCGTGACCCCCGACAGCGTGGCTGCCCAGGTCGTCCGCGAGCTCGGCGCCCGAGTCGTCCTCGATCCCACTCCCGCCGGCCACCCCGACCCCTTGAACAATGCGATCTCGGTTGCCGAGGCTGCGATCCGCGCGGAGACGCCGAACGTCGGCGTGCTTCAAGGCGATCTGCCTGCGCTTCAACCGCGGGAACTCGCCGAGGCAATCGCTCTGGCACGCACGAACCAGCGCAGCTTCGTCAGCGACCGGCACGGCACGGGAACGTCGGCGCTGTTCGCCTTCGGCGTCCCTCTCAAACCCGAATTCGGCGTCAATTCCGCACGGCGACATGGGGATTCGGGTGCCGTCGAACTAACGGGTCGATGGCCGGGCCTGCGCTGCGACATCGACACCCCCGACGACCTCTCCGCCGCCCTTGGGCTCGGCGTCGGAGCGGCCACGAAGAACACCGTCGGCGGCACCTAGCACCGCCGACCGTCCATGGGGGATGATCGACGCGTGACCGAAGCCGAGACACGAACTGTAGACACGGACTGGGTATCGGACGACAGCACGCCGGAGGCGCCACCGGCCACCACCGCGGACGCGATCGACACCTCCCAGTCCGAAGCGCTGCCCGACGACCGCTACCTCAACCGGGAGCTGAGCTGGTTGGACTTCAACGCCAGAGTGCTGGCGTTGGCCGCTGATCCGTCGCTCGCGTTGTTGGAAAGGGCCAAGTTTCTCGCGATCTTCTCGTCGAACCTCGACGAGTTCTACATGGTCCGCGTCGCCGGCCTCAAACGCCGCGACGAGATGGGACTTTCGGTGCGCTCGGCCGACGGACTGTCGCCGCGCGAGCAACTGCGACGCATCGGCGAGCGCACCCAGCAGATCTCGAGCAGGCACGCGAAGGTCTTCATGGAGTCGGTGCGCCCAGCGCTGGCCGACGAGGGCATCATCGTCGTGACGTGGGCTCAGCTGGACGACGACGAACGTGGCCGGCTGTCCACGTACTTCCACGAGCAGGTGTTCCCGGTGCTCACACCGTTGGCAGTGGATCCGGCGCACCCGTTCCCGTTCGTCAGCGGGCTGAGCCTGAACCTGGCGATCACGGTGCGGCAGCCCGAGGACCGCACGCAGCACTTCGCCCGCATCAAGGTGCCCGACAACGTCGACCGGTTCGTCGAGTTGGGTCCGCGCGAAGGTGGCGCCGCGATTCGATTCCTGCCGATGGAGGAGCTGATCGCGGCCTTCCTGTCGGTACTGTTCCCCGGCCTGGAAGTAGTGGAACACCACGCCTTCCGGATCACGCGCAACGCCGACTTCGAGGTCGAGGAGGATCGCGACGAGGATCTGCTCCAGGCGCTGGAGCGCGAACTCGCGCGGCGCCGGTTCGGTTCTCCGGTGCGCCTGGAAGTCGCCGACGACATGACCGAGAACATGCTCGAGCTGCTCCTGCGTGAGCTCGACGTGCATCCCGGTGACGTCATCGAGGTGCCTGGGCTGCTCGACCTCTCGTCGCTCTGGCAGATCTACGGCGTCGACCGCCCCGATCTGAAGGACCCGCCGTTCGTACCCGCGACCCCTCCCGCGTTCGGCGAGAGGGAGACGCCGAAGAGCATCTTCTCGACGCTTCGCGACGGTGACGTGCTGGTGCACCACCCGTACGACTCCTTCTCGACGACGGTGCAGCGCTTCATCGAGCAGGCGGCCGCCGATCCGAATGTGCTCGCCATCAAGCAGACTCTGTACCGGACCTCCGGTGACTCGCCGATCGTCAGCGCGCTCATCGACGCCGCCGAGGCGGGCAAGCAGGTCGTCGCGCTGGTCGAGATCAAGGCCCGCTTCGACGAGCAGGCCAACATCAAGTGGGCCCGCGCCCTTGAACAGGCGGGCGTTCACGTGGTGTACGGGCTGATCGGGCTCAAGACGCATTGCAAGACGTGTCTCGTCGTGCGACGCGAAGGGTCGACGATCCGGCGCTACTGCCACATCGGGACCGGCAACTACAACCCCAAGACCTCGCGGCTCTACGAGGACGTGGGATTGCTCACTGCGTCACCGGACATCGGCGCCGACCTCACCGATCTGTTCAACTCGCTGACGGGCTACTCACGCAAGGTGTCCTACCGCAACCTGCTGGTCGCTCCGTACGGAGTGCGCAGGGGCATCGTCGAACGCATCGAACGCGAGATCGCGGCGCACCGGGCAGGCGCCGACGCGAGGATCCGCCTGAAGGCCAACGCCTTGGTCGACGAGCAGGTGATCGACGCGCTCTACCGCGCCTCGCAGGCCGGAGTGCGCGTCGAGGTCGTGGTTCGCGGGATCTGCGCGCTACGTCCCGGTGCAACGGGCTTCTCCGAGAACATCACCGTGCGATCGATTCTCGGCCGGTTTCTCGAGCACTCCCGAATCATTCACTTTCGCGCCATCGACGAGTTCTGGATCGGCAGTGCCGACATGATGCATCGTAATCTCGACCGTCGCGTCGA
>NZ_JBOGDD010001078.1:0-2837 GCF_050701675.1 Mycobacterium sp.
TCAGCTGGCTCACCCAGGACATCGAGGTCAGCACCCCCGACGCCATGGCAGCCAAGCTCTGGCGCCTGTGGACGTCCGTGCGACCAATAACGGGACGCTAGGCCGAGGCGGCTTGGTCAGGCACAGAAGTTGAAGCCGCCGCCTCCACCAAGAGGCCACCGGGACGAATGAGGCCACTGTGACGCAGCGGTGAAATGCGCCAGTGTGCTCCGCTGGCAGCGAACATCCTTCCCTCGCGCGTGCGGTCCAGCGAGGATGTCGTCATGGGCGAGATCATCCGCATCCATCCCGACCGAAGGCCGGAGCCGGAGCCACTGTGGCGCGTGCTGCTTGGCCGCAAGCTGCGTGCCACGCGCGAAGATCAGGGCGCCCGGCTGATCGACGTGGCCGAGCGTGCAGGCATCTCGCCGCAATACCTCTCCGAGATCGAGCGCGGCCGCAAGGAGCCGTCGAGCGAGATGATCGCGGCGGTGTCCGGTGCGCTCGGCATCGAGCTGGTCCGGCTGCTCGGTGGCATCTCAGCCGACCTGAGCCGTCCCGCCGCCCGCCGGCCCGCCGGTCCCATCCTGATGGCGGCCTAGGCTCGCTGGTCCAGAAGGTGGTCGGCCAGGCCGTAGGCCACCGCACCTTCGGCGTCGAATACCCGGTCGCGGTCGGTGTCGTGCCGCAGCTCTTCGGCGCTGCGTCCGGTGTGCCTGGCCAGGATCGCCTCGAGCTGGTTGCGTACTCGAACCACCTCGTCGGCCTGCAGGATCAGGTCGGGAATGGTGCCGCGGCCCTGCGCCGCCGGCTGGTGCAGCACCACCCTGGTGTGCGGCAGTACCGCGCGCCGGCCCGGCGCGCCCGCCGCGAGGAGCACCGCTCCTGCCGCGACGGCCTGCCCGATGCACGTCGTCGCCACCGGCGCCTTGATGAAGCGCATCGTGTCGTACATCGCCAGCATCGCCGACAGGTCGCCGCCCTCGGAATTGATGTAGAGGCTGATCTCCTGTTCCGGGTTGTCGGCCTCCAGATGCAGCAGCTGGGCGATGAGCGCGTTCGCGACACCGGAATCTATCGCCGTGCCGAGATAGACGATCCGTTCGGTGAGCAGGTGCGAGTAGACGTCCATGATCCGCTCGCCGGCGGCGTTGCGCGAGACCACGTTCGGGATCGTGTACGTGCTCATGCGCGCGCTCCAATCCCGAACTGCTGCTTGTGAATCGGCACGACCTGGGCGAACTCCTCGACGACGCGGTCGATGAAGCCGTACTCGCGGGCCTGCTCGGCGGTGAACCAGCGGTCGTGCAGCGAGTCGGTGAAGATGCGCTCGATGTCCTGACCCGTGTCCTCGGCGATGATCCCGAGCACGGTGTCGCGGGTATGTCGCAGGTCATCGGCCTGGACTTCCACCTCGACTGCCGAGCCGGCGATACCCGCCGAGCCCTGGTGCATCAGGATGCGTGCGTGCGGAAGCGCCGAGCGCTTGCCGGCAGTTCCCGCCGACAGCAGGAACTGCCCTGCGCTGCAAGCCAATCCGAGGGCGAGCGTCGAGACGTCACATGGCACCAGGCGCATCACGTCGCGGATGGCGAGCATCGCCGGTACCGAACCCCCTGGTGAGTGAATCCACAGCGCAATGTCCTGGTCGACGTCATCGGTGGCGAGCGTCAGGAGTTGCGTGGCGAGGACGGTCCCGTTGTCGTCGTCGAGCGCGCCGTCCAACACGAGCACGCGCTTGCGGAACAGGTTGTCGCGTAATTGCTGATTGAACAGTGGCTGCTTTTCGTCGGTCATACGTCGACAATGCCTTGACTTCAGCACTTTTCGCTGCCCGCGCTGCTCTGAGCAGAACCGCTCCCCGCTATCTGCCGCCAAGCGGGGCGGCCGCGGTCACACCCGGCATCGCAGGAAGCGTCGACACCACCGTGGCGTCCAGCGTCGTGGCGTCCGGTCCCGACCGGCCCAAGCGATACTTGCGCACCTCCTGACCGCCAGGTGTCACCCCGGCCACCAGCAGGTCGGCGCCGTAGGTGGTGCTCGTCGTGGCCACGGTGGCGCCGCCGAGGAAGGGAGCGAACGAGGCGGTCTGGGCGTACTTGACGTCCTCCTCGTGGTGGTTCGGGTTGTCGAGGTACATGCCCGGTTGACCGTCGAGCCGCGATCCGCTCGACCACACCCGCACCGCGCCGTCACCCGCGAGTTGGCTGGTGACGATGCTCTTCGCGCCGCCCTCGGCACCCGCGACCCAGCCCGTCGAGAGGCCGACGCCGCCCCTGTAGTCCTCGCCGTACGCCATGAACTGCGACGTCATGCGGGGATCGGTCGGACCACCGGAATGTTCCTGCGGCGCAGTTCCATTGGCCTGCGCCCGAGCGGTCGGAACGTACAGGTCGTAGCGGAAGGTCTTGATCAGCGGTGCGTCACCTGGACCCGGCGCCGTCACGATGCTCTCCCTGCCCGACCCCGATTCGACAAGGCCGGTGCCCAGCGTCACCCCCGACTCGGAATCGGGATACGGAGTGAAGGCGGAGAACACGTCGGGCGCCTTGCCGGATTCCCCGGGAAGCGTCGAGGAGAAGACCTTCACCTGCGACTGCATGCCGGGTCCGGAGCCGACGACGATGTTGTCCGCCATGGCGTTTCCGTCGATGTCGGCGCCCGCGACGGTGACACCGCCCGTGAAGCCAGCGTCGAACGGGGCGAAGCGGGCGAGCTCCGTCTTGAACAGCCCGTCCTTGGTGTTGTTGCCGTCGTAGACGGCGACCTCGGCGGATGCTCCCTGCCCGGTGCCGACGATCAGGTCCAGGATCATGTCGCCGTTGACGTCCGCCATCGCGACCGATGGAGTTCCCTCG
>NZ_JBOGDD010001079.1:0-14730 GCF_050701675.1 Mycobacterium sp.
GGCCGGGGAGCGCGACCTCGACCAGGACGGTGTCGCTGTCCCGCTCGCCGGAGTGGATCATGGCGAGACCGGAGAACGCCGGACCGTACTGAACGCCTCGCTGGTCCATGCGCTTGCGGGCGTCGGCACCGTCCTCGTGGCACGGGTGCGCGGTCAGTAGCGCAGAGAGGTCCCGGGCAGGCGGCCGCTCGTCTTCGGCAGCATGGAGGACGGCGGTGGCTTGCCGCGCCCGTTCGCCCTCCTGACTGGTCTCCACGGTGAAGTCGAGGACGCCGGGTGCCGACAGCGACGCGGTGGCGCCGACCGTGGTCTGCTCATCCAGCAACAGTGCCTGCTCGAAGCGAATGTCCCTGACCTCGGACGTCTCTCCCAGCACGGAACGTGCGGCCGCCAGCGCCATTTCGCAGTAGGCCGCGCCAGGAAGCACGGCCACGTCCCGGATGCGGTGATCGCTCAGCCAGGGCTGAGCGGCGATGCCGACCTCGGCCTGCCACACATGGCGCTCGGGGTCCTCCTGGAGACGCACATGCGCGCCCAACAGTGGATGTACCGAGATCGTGCAACCGCCGTGTGTCGCGGATTCCTGGCCGGTGCGGCTCAACAACAGGTGGCGGTGACTCCAGGTCGGCAGCGGTGCGTCCACCAGCCGTCCGTCCGGATAGAGCACGGAGAAGTCCACCGCGGCGCCCGCATCGTGCAGATCGGCCACCAGGCTGCGCAGCCCGTTCGGCATCGCTTGTTCGCGCCGCATCCCGGCCAGAGCGGTGAGCGGCATGTCGAGGCTGCGGGCCGTCTGCTCGACCGCGTACGTCAGCAGCGGGTGCGGCGCGAGTTCGGCGAAGACCCGGTACCCATCCTCCAAGGCGGCCTGCACCGCGGGAGCGAACCGCACCATGTGGCGCAGATTGTCCGCCCAGTAGAAGGCATCGCACACCGGCTTCTCGCGTGGGTCGTACATGGTCGCCGAGTAGAACGGAACCTCCGGTGTCATCGGCTGCAGCTCTGCGAGCACTTCGGTCAGCTCGTCGAGGATCGGATCGACCTGCGGGGAATGTGAGGCGACGTCGACGGCGATCTCGCGGGCCATCACGTCGCGCTGCTCCCAGACCGCGACCAGATCTCGCACCGTCTGGGTGGCTCCGCCGATCACCGTGGACTGCGGCGACGCCACCACCGCCACTACGGCGTCGTTGATACTGCGGTTCAGCAGTTCCGAGAGCACTTGCCGGGCAGGCAGTTCCACCGACGCCATGGCGCCGGCTCCGGCGATGCGGGACATCAGCCGCGACCGTCTGCAGATGAGGCGCACCCCGTCCTCCAGCGAAAGGGCTCCGGCGACGACGGCTGCCGCGGCCTCACCGAGGGAGTGCCCGATGACCGCGCCAGGGTGCACCCCGTAGGAGCGCATGGCGGCGGCCAGCGCGACCTGCATGGTGAACAGTGTCGGCTGAATCCGGTCGATGCCGCTGACGGTTCGAGGCGCGGTCATCGCCTCGGTCACCGAGAACCCGGCCTCGCGCTCGATCAGTGGCTCGGCCGCCGCGACCGTGGTGGCGAAGACGGGTTCGTTCGCCAGCAACTCGGCGCCCATCCCAGCCCACTGCGAACCCTGGCCCGAGAACACCCAGACCGGTCCCCGGTCGTCCTGCCCGACCGCGGGCTGATGGGGCGTGTCGCCGTCGGCGACCTCCCGCAAGGCGGTGGTCAGTTCCGCCAGGCTGCTCGCGATGACAGTGGTGCGGACGGGTCGGTGCGCGCGCCGGCGCGCCAGGGTGTAAGCCAGATCGGCCAAGGTCACGTCGTCGCGTGCTGCCACCCAGTCGGCCAGTCGACGAGCGGTCTTGCGCAGTTCGTCGGTCGAGCTGGACGACAGGGGAAACAGCAGTGGCGCAGTCGCCGACCCTTCGACTGGGACGCCCTCGTGGGTGGCTGCCGACGTGGTGAGCTGTTCTGGTGCCTGTTCCACGATGGCATGCACGTTGGTTCCCGAGAGCCCGTACGACGATGCCGCCGCCCGGCGCGGATGACGCCCGTTGGTTGGCCATGGCGTGAGCTCCTGCGGCACGAACAGTTTGGTGTCGATGCGGGCCAGCTCATCGGGCAGGCGGGTGAAGTGCAGGTTCCGGGGGACCACGCCGTGCTGCAAGGCCAGGACCGCCTTCATCAATCCCAGTGCTCCCGCGGCCGACTGGGCGTGTCCGAAGTTGGTCTTCAGCGTGGCCAGCGCGCAGGGGCTCTCGATGCCGTAGACGTTGGCCAGGCTGGCGTATTCGATCGGGTCACCGACCCGGGTGCCTGGCCCGTGCGCCTCGACCATGCCGATGCTGCTGGCGTCGACGCCAGCGGCGGCCAACGCCGCCTGGTACACCGCGGTCTGAGCCGTGACCGATGGGGTGGCGATGTTGACGGTGTGGCCGTCTTGGTTGGCTGCAGTGCCGCGGATCGCAGCGAGGATTCGGTCGCCGTCGCGTAACGCGTCGGGCAGACGCTTGAGCAACAACACGGCGCAACCTTCGGAGGAGACGAACCCGTCGGCCGCGACGTCGAACGCGTGACACTTTCCCGTGGGCGACAGCATGCCCTCTGCGGATCCTGCGACGAACTTCCGCGGATCCAGGATCACGGCGGCGCCACCGGCGAAGGCAAGATCGCTCTCACCGTCGATCAGGCTGTGACAAGCCAGATGCACCGCGGTCAGACCAGACGAACAGGCGGTGTCGACCGTCATCGCGGGACCATGCAGTCCCAGGGCGTAGGCAATGCGACCGGACGCCAGGCTGAAACTGCTGCCGGTAAAGCCGTACGGCGCCTCCACTGCGTCCGCGTCGGCGGCCAGCAGTTGGTAGTCGCCATGCGTCAGGCCCACGAACACGCCGGTCAGCGAGTCCGTTACCGACTTCGGAGTGAGGCCGGCATGCTCCATGGCCTCCCAGGAGGTCTCCAGCAGCAACCGGTGCTGCGGGTCGATCGCAGTGGCCTCGCGCTCGTTGATCCCGAAGAAGTCGGAATCGAACCCGGCGACGTCGTCGAGGAACCCACCCCACTTGGTCACCGATCGCCCAGGCACCCCCGGCTGGGGGTCGTAGTAGTCGTCGGCATCCCACCGGTCGGGCGGAACCTCGGTGACCAGGTCATCGCCGCGAAGCAAGGCCTCCCACAGCTGCTCGGGAGAATCGATGCCCCCTGGAAGCCGACAGGCCATGCCGATGACAGCGACCGCAGTGGCATCTGCGTGGTTCATGGCGGGCTCACCCGCGTGTACTCGGTCAGAACGTTCCATCCGACCGCCCCCCATCAAGCCGGTTGACTACTCAGACGCCCGTTCGGCCAGCCTGTCGCGCAGACTCCGCGTCCGGATATCGGTCCAGTGCTCTTCGATGTAATCCAGACATGCGGCGCGGTCGGCTTCTCCGTAGACCGCCCGCCAGCCGGCAGGAATGTCGGCGAAGGTGGGCCACAAGCTGTGTTGCTCCTCGTCATTGAGCAAAACGAGGAAGCTGCCGTCGTCGTCGTCGAACGGGTTGTTGCTCATCGGTTTCTCCCCCAAGTCTCCGAGATGCGTGGTACCGACCTGAACGTACTTCAGGACGACGACGGAAATCGGTGGTTTTGGTAAAATTGTCGTAACCGTCAGCATCAGTTCGGGTGAACCGGCCAAGGGATGTTCGTCTTCACCGGTCCCGCTGCGCTCGATCTTGATTGCCCGGGTGCAGTGCGGCTAGCAAGCCCCCCATCGATCGGAGGCGAGGGCACTCGCAAGCACTCCGCTCCCACCGTGTGATACCGCCTGCGCGGTGTGTCGAAATGGCGCCGGATTACGTGAAAGCCGTTGATATTCACTGCTTCCCACTCACCGCGGGCGATGGCGACGCGGTTCGCGACCGGCGCGGTGCATCCGGTCGGGTCCCGGCCGGATGCGAATCGGCCGACTTCGGCCCCTGGCTAACCTCTGGAAACACGAACCCAAGGAGTGGGTCAGTCGAAGCGATTCGCCGGCGCGGCCCTGACACGTCGGTACGGCAACTTTTGCTGCATTCGGAAGTACTCGTCGAACGCGGCATGGACGCGGCGGTACTCGACGAGACGGAGCCGCAACCGACCGCACTGCCATCGCGGTTGCCCCTCGAGGACACCCGACGACGACACCCTGAACGGCCGTGGGCCGCCTTCGAGAACCGTCGGCGAGCAACGATTCGGTGTCTAGCCCCGCTCGTCGGGAGATGGAGCAGTCCGGCCACACTGAAGCGTCCACTTTCCCGCGGTGACGGCGATAGTCTGCGGACATGTCACGGTCGTTCGACTTCTCGGTCGAATCCTCGGTGAGCGTCGAACAGATTCACGGCGCGTTCTCCGAGGAGGACTACTGGTTGGACCGGCTGGCCGCCTACGGCGGCAAGGGCACGCTCGACTCGTTCGACGCAGGCCCGGGTGGCGTCGTGCAACTCGTCGTCGTCCACGATCTGCGCAACGTCCTGCTGCCAAAACCGTTTGGAAGGCTCTATCCCCGCGATCTGGAGATCGTGCAGGACGAGACGTGGAGCTTGGTCCTCGGCGTCGGGATCCGTGGGGAGGTCCGCACCGAGGCGCGGGGGATACCTGGGTCGGGGGTGGGCACGGTGATGATGGCCCCTTCGGGCGACGGCTCGCGCCTGAAGTACTACGGCACCGTGAAGTTCAAGGTCCCGTTGGTCGGCGGCACGCTCGAAACCATCTTGAGTCGGCAGACGGTCGAAGAGACCCCCGAAATGCTGCGGTTCACGACGAAGTGGATCGAGGAGCACGCCTGACGTCGGACACCCGCCGATGGCGAGCTCAGATCATCGGATGGCCTCGCGAGCCGTCCGTCGGACGTGCGCCGCGATGCGCAGGTCTCGCATGCGTTCGAGGTGGCTGATCATCGAATCGCGGGCGCCCTCGGAATCGCCGTCCCGGACCGCCAGCATGATCTCTTGGTGTTCGTGGAAGCCGCGCTCGGTGTTGGCCGATGGCGAGCGGTCGGGGCGATAGTCGGTCAGCATGTCGTCGAGCTGGCCCAGCGACGAGGCCATCACGGAACTGTGGGCTGCGTCGCGCAGTGCCACGTGGAATTCGGCGTTCAGCCCGGCGTGCAGGGCGTGGTCGGCCTCGTCGCGGCGCAGCGCGAGGAGATGGTCGAGCCGTTCGACGTCGATCGTGCCGCGGCGCTGGGCAGCGAGGGACGCGGCCGCGGACTCCAGCGGGATGCGTGCCTCGTAGATGGCCTGGATCTCCTCGGCGGACCGCTCGCGCACCACGTAACCGCGCTCGGTGCGATCGATCAACCGGTCGTGGGCCAGCCGGGCGAGTGCCTCGCGCATGGGTGTGCGCGATACCCCGTAGAGCTGGCCTAGGGTGGTTTCCAGCAGCACGGTTCCCGGCTCGAACCGACCATTGAGCAGATCCTGCTTGACGCGCAGGTAGTGCGTGTCTGCCCGTGGCGTGCCGGTGAATACGTTGCCGCTCATGCGATTCCGTTGCCCCTCTCCGCAGGAGTCTGTCGAGTTGACCGTGTCGGAAGATAGCGTATACGCTCGTGTACGTGAAGCGATGGCTGCAGCAGGCCGCTCTTTCGAGCGGTTCTCGCGACGACGCCGCGCTGTGCCCGCGCCGCGTGTTCGCCGACGCCTCCCATCTGGTTCGCCGCCGCTACGTCGACCTGCTCCTGGTCAACAGCTGCCTCTGTAGTTGCTGAAACCGGCGCGAAACCGCCCCGCGGTGTCGGCGCTCCCCGGTGCCTCCGTGCCCTGATCAACTCGTGATTCATGGGACCGGTCGGCGCATCTCCCAAACAGCCCGTTCTGGGCGAAAGGTGAACCACGATGTCCGATGACCGTCGTATGCATTTGGGACTGACCATCTGGCCGACCGGCTTTCATCCCGCCGCCTGGCGCCTTCCAGGCTCCCACCCGGACGGCAACTCCAACCCTGCGATGCTGCGGAAGGCCGCCCAAACAGCCGAACGCGGCGTCTTCGACTTCTTCTTCATCGGTGATCGGCTGGTGGGTCTGACCCAGTCGCAGTTCGCCAACCCGAATGAGGTGCTCCGACCCGAGGCGTTGACGCTGGCGTCGCACATCGCGGCGATCACGACGCGAATCGGGCTGATCACCACCGTCAACACGACCTATTCCGATCCGTACAACGTCGCCCGCGCCACCGCGACCATCGACCACCTCAGCGGCGGTCGTGTCGGGCTCAACATCGTCACGGGAAAGAACGTCGAGGCGGCCCGCAACTTCGGTCGGGATCAGCACTGGGACAACGACCGCCGTTACGACTGGGCGGCTGAGTACATTCAGGTCCTCCAATTGCTGTGGGACAGTTGGGAAGACGACGCCCGGGTGGCCGATGCGGCGACCGGTCGGTTCGTCGACCCGGACCGGGTGCACCAGATCGGGTTCAAGGGCGAGTTCTTCTCCGTCGACGGCCCGCTGAACATCGAGCGCCCCGTACAGGGCCGGTTGCCGATCATCAACGCCGGGGCTTCGGAGAGGTCCAGGGAACTGGGCGCGCGGTTCTCCGATCTGCGCTTCACCAACTCCTCCACGCTCGGCCTGCAGGGCGCCCGCGACTATTACGCCGACCTCAAGTCCAGGTTGCCCGTACACGGGCGAACCTCTGCCGAGCAGCTCATCGTTCCTGGGGTGGCGGTGTACGTGGAAGACACCGATGCCGCTGCACGCGAACAATATTCGACGTTGCAGCACCTTCTGCAGACCGGGCCAGGGGGACGGGCGAAACTCTCAGAAGCATTGGGAGTCGACCTGTCGGCCCATCCCGACGGTGCCCGCATCGGCGACGTCGTCGATCTGAAGACGTTGCCGCCCAAGGCGCGCGACGTGCTCAGTGCGGCCACCGAGTTGTACGGCCACGACGACCTGACGCTGGCCGAAGTGACGGCCGCCCTGGTCCGGGGCGGAATGTTCAAGGAGGTCGTCGGCTCGCCCACCCGGGTCGCCGACGTCCTCGAAGAGTGGTTCACCACCGGTGCCGCCGACGGCTTCATGATCTTCCCGCCCCGGGTGCCCTACAACATCGAGCGGTTCGTCGACCTCGTCGTTCCGGAACTACAGCGACGCGGTCTGCATCGGCGCGAATACACCGGGACGACGCTGCGGGAGCACCTGGGCCTGATCCGTCCGGCGAGCCAGTTCGGCACCCCGGCGACCGCGGCGGTGCTGTCGTGACTGCGCCGGTGTTCGTGAGCGTCGATGCGGTGGCAGCCCGCCTGCGGGATGAGCCAAAAGGGCTGCGGCTGATCGAGGTTCGGCGTGACGCGGCCGAGGCCGGTCCAGATCAGCACCTGCCCGGTGCGGTGGTCGCCTCCCTGACCGCCGACCTGTCCCGCTCGGACGGTGAGCCGACGGAGGGCAAGCGCCCGCTGCCTCACGTCGACGTGCTGCAGGCGACGCTTCGCCGGTGGGGCATCGACGAAACCACCCGCGTGGTGGTCTACGACGACGGCAGCTTCGTCGCCGGGCGGGCGTGGTGGGTGCTGCGCTGGGCCGGTGTCGCCGAAGTCGCCATCCTGGACGGTGGTCTGCGCTCGTGGCTGGCCGCCGGTCACCCGGCGGGGCCGCTGGCGACGAACGTCGCCGAGGGCGACATCACCGTCACCGCAGGACATCTCGGCCAACTGGATGCCGAAGGGGCAGCGGCGCTGGCCATCGACGGCCGCCTCGTCGACTCCCGCGCCGCCGACGCCTTCGATGTCGGGCACATCCCCGGCGCACGCAACGTCAGCTCGCGCGACACGGTCACCGCCGATGGCACGCTGCACGATCCGGACACGCTGCGCGCGCTCTACCAAATCGACGGTCAGCACGAGGTCGTGCCTGGGCTGTACTGCGGCGGCGGCGTGGCCGCGGCACACGGGGTGGCGGTGCTGGCGCACCTGGGTATCTCGGCTCCGCTCTACGTCGGCTCCTTCTCGGCATGGAGCGCCGATCCCGCGCGGCCGGTGGCCGAAACGTCCGTCGGCACGGGACGTGTCACATGAGCCGACCGCTCAGCCGCGGGCTTCGCCCACCGGTGCCAGCCGCATCGCGGGCCGGGGATCAGGCGTCCGAGGACCTCTCCCGCCAAGACCGTCGGGATCAGCGCCGGCGCCGGCTGATCGTCATCGGCGGGCGCATCGCGATCGCCGTCCTCGTCGTCGCGGCGTGGCAGCTGTCGTCGGATCGGCTCGTCCGCTCGTTCTACGTGTCGTCCCCGTTGGCCATCGCGCAGCGGCTAGTGGACTTGGTGCGCACCGGTGAACTGTGGCCGCACCTGACCCAGACGCTCGTCGAGGTGGGCTTGGGGATGGCGATTGGCGTGCCGCTGGGGGCGGTGCTGGGCATTGCCCTTGGCTCGTCGGTCCTGCTCGGCGGATGGCTGCTGCCCTACATGATGGCGCTCTACAGCCTGCCGCGCGTGGTCCTGGCGCCGCTGTTCATCATCTGGTTCGGGGTTGGGCTGCTGTCGAAGGTGACGATGGTGGTGACGATGGTGCTCTTCGTGGTGTTCTACAACGTCTACCAGGGTGTCCAGCAGATCGACCGCGACTTGATCGACGTGGCCCGGTCCCTTCGGGCCAGCCGCGCTCAGACGATGCGCTGGATCGTCGTCCCTTCGCTGGTGCCGTGGCTCATCACGGGCCTGCGCCTGTCGATCGGCATCGCACTGATCGGCGCCGTGATCGCCGAATTAATCGCTGCCAGTGAGGGACTCGGCTACTACATCAAGTACTCGTCCAACCTGCTCGACGTCACCGGCGTGTTCGCCGGCCTGGCGGTCATCACCGTGGTGGCGATCCTGCTCGACCAACTCTTGAAGGCACTGGAACGCCGAGTCGTTCCGAGCTGACCCACCGACCTCATCACCCCATTCGTCAGGAGGCGACCACATGCCCCGACACGTCCTGAAGGCCATCGCCGGCACCGTGGTGATGATCGCACTCGCGTCCACGGGATGCTCCAGTCAGTCCCACGACGACACCATCAAGGTCGGAATCGTCTGCGGTGGAATCAGTTTGGCAGCACTGGCGATCGACGAGGGTCAGCTTGGCGGCACCAAGGCCGAACAGGTGTGCTTCGACAGTGGGTCGGATGCGGTGGCGGCCCTCAGCGGCGGGAGCATCGACGCATTCGTCGGGGCGGGGGAGCACATCATCCGCAACCGCATCAAGGACCTCGACGTCAAGGGGTACGCGGTGACCAGCGAGGTCCCGCCCTACTCTCTGGTCACGGCATCGTCGTCGGGGATCCAGCGGGTGGCCGACCTGGCAGGCAAGTCCGTGGCCGTCACCGCCCCTGGCAGCCTTTCCGACACCGAGTTACAGCGGGCAGCCGCCGAAGCCGGCGTCGACTACAAGGGCCTGCGCGTGGTCGGCAGCGGCACCGGTGCGACCATGCAGGCCATCATCGAGAAGGGCGGCGCAGCGGCAGGGATGGTATCGGACCCGCTGCTGACGACGATGGTGCAGTCCGGGAACTTCCGGGTCGTGTGGAAGCCCGAATTCCGTTACGTCGCACTGACGGTGATCGCCAAGGAATCCTGGGTGCAGCAGAACCGAAACACTTTGGCAGCCTTCGTGAAGGGCATCCGGGCGACCCAGGAACGTGGAAGCGCCGATCTCGCCTCGAGTGTGGAGGCCGCCAAGAAGCAGGCTCCTGGGCTGAGCCAGGAGATCCTTCAGGCGGTTCTGCGGACCACGCTGCAGCAGGCGCCGCCGGGACTGGTGCCCGACGCCGCCGTGTACCAGGACACCGTCGACGTTCTGCAGCAGGTCGGACAGGTCAAACCCGGCACCGCCCCGTCCTTCACCGACGCCTTCGACTTCAGCCTGCTGAGTTCACAGTGACCGCGGTCGACTTCGACGGTGTCAGCCTGGCCTACCGCACCCGAGGCGGACGGCGCCTCGCCCTGGACGACGTCAACCTCTCGGTGGGCTCTGGCCAGTTCGTCGCTCTGGTAGGGCCCAGCGGCTGCGGAAAGTCGACGCTGCTGAAGGTGGCCGCGGGCCTGGTGACACCGACCAGCGGGCAGGTGCGTCTCGACAGCCAGGCCGTCACCGCGCCGCCGGTCGGGGTGGGGATGCTGTTTCAGAACGATGCGCTGCTGCCATGGCGAACGGCGCGCGAGAACGTCCGACTGCCGCTGCAGGTCGCAGGCCGGCCGCGCGGCGAACAGGATCGGCGTATCACCGCGTTGCTCGAACAGGTGGGGTTGGCCGACTTCGCCGACTATCCGCCAAGCCAGCTGTCCGGCGGGATGCGCAAACGGGTGGCGCTGGCGCGAACGCTGGCGTCGGATCCGACCGTGTTCCTCATGGACGAACCGTTCGGGCCGCTCGACGCGCTGACGCGCCGCGAGATCGGTGCGGACTTCCTGCGCCTGTGGGAACAGCTGCGCACCACGGTGCTCTTCGTGACGCACGACGTCGACGAAGCGCTGCTGCTGGCCGACCGGGTGGTGGTGATGACACCTGGACCAGGTCGGATCCTCGAGGAGTTCACCGTCTCACTGGACCGGCCGCGTGATCCTCGCGAGCTGCGGTTCACCGCGGAGTATCACGATCTCTACGACGCCGTGTCCGATACCCTCGGCGTCGCGTAGGGCGGTTCTGCGCTATCCGTCGGGTCGGTCCTCGAGGAGCACGCCGCGCATGTGGAAGTTGCCTGGGTGGTAGTAGTTCTCGGAGAAGTTCAGGTAGTTGCCGTCGATGTCGTATGCCCAACGGTGTTCGCGCAGAAGGGGAGAACCCTCGGGGATCTCCAGCAGCTCTGCCTCGTGCGGGGTTGCCAGCCAGGCACTGACCTCGTACTCGACGCGGCGAGTGTGATGTCCGCGGCCGCGCAAGATGGCGTCGAGGCTGTCGTCGACGAGTCGATCTGCCTCGAAGTCGGCGATCGCGCGCGGGAGGTGGTTGCCGAGCACTGCGAGCGGTATGGACCCGGCTAGGCGGAGCCGGTCGAGAGCGACGAGATCGGTCCCGATGGGGAACCCCGTGCGGCGGGATAGATCACTGTCGGCGGTGACGACAACCATCGAAACGACGCGCGTCGAGGGGTCGCGATGCGCCGATTTGAGGTCGAAGTAGAGGCTCGGGCTCGTCAGCGACGAGTAGTCGAGCGTCGGCGCCTTGCTGATCCGCGTCCCGATGCCCGGCTGCCGACGCAGGATGCCCTTGTCGATCAGCTGTCCCGCGGCGCGTCGCAGAGTGGTGCGAGCGACGTCGAACCCGTCACATAGCTCCGGTTCCGGTGGCAGGAACTGGCCGGGCAGGATGACCTTTCGTCGCAGCGCGTCCTCGACCTGTTGGACGATCTGCGAATACAGCGGAATCCCACTGGCGTGGACGACGGGACGGAAACACCGAGCGAAGTCGATTCGGTCCTCGGCCATGCTCTTTTCCTCCGCAGGTCACTCATCGGTGTCTCCGTACGCCCCGGCAGGGCGCTGGCTGGCTCGAATCGGTTACCCGTGCGAGCTCCGCCAGAAATCGTCCCACGCGGACTTGCTGCGGTAATCGCTGACGAGGTCGGTATTGGGCAGCGGCGCCATCTGGCCCAAGAAGTCCTTGACCTGGGATGGGTCGTTCGGGGCGGCGACTTGCGAACTCGTGGAGGGCTTGCCGTCGGCGAGCTGGAGGGCAAAGCCCTCATCGGTGAGCATGTAGTGGATGTACAGCTTGGCCGTATTGGGGCTCTTCGTCTTTGCCGCGTACGCGATCGCCGACGGGAATGCCTGCAGCGCCCAGGGTTTCATGCCGTCGCAGAGGGCCAGGTGGTACCCCTTCTGGGCGACGTTGCGGAACTTGGCCATGGAGATGGGGCCGAAGCTGGGCTCCTTCTGACCCGGTGCGCCGACAGCTTCGGAAACCTCCTCGTCGGTCTGGGTGAGCTTGGGGTGGTTCTGCGCAAAGCGTTTGAGCCACTCGTGAGCGGCATCGGGCTGGTCGGTGGTGAGGTCCGTGCCGTACTGCTCCTTGTAGGCGGCCCGCAGCGCGGGGTCGTCGTTGAGCGCCATCGAGTTGAACCAGTACGGGTACTTGGGATTGCTGAGCGGGTCGGCGATCGCGACGCGACCGTCGAACTGCTTGTCGGTGAGTTGCCAGATGTTTGTTACGGGACATTTCGAGTAGGCCTGATCGTTGTACGTCCATCCCATCGGTCCGTAGTGGACGGTGAGGGGATACTGATCCTGGGGTTTGATCGAGCCCTTCATGTCTCCCGGCACCCAATTGACGAGGACGCCCTGATCGAGCAGTTCGACGGCGTAGGTCGGCAGGTCCTCGTTGACCACGACATCGCCGATCACGTTGCCGGATTGGTTCTCGCGCAGCACCTTCTCGATGGCGCCCAGCTCGACCTTCACTCCCGTCGCCTTGAGGCCGTACTTCGCGGCGAAGGCCTTGGCGGTGTCGACGACCTTGCCAGTCTGGTCGTAGACGGTGATACCGGGCTCGTTGCGCGCGGCGGCGATGAGTGCGTCGAGATCGAAGCCCTGCGGATCTTCGTCAGGCTGAGTGGACTTCTGCGTCAACGGGGGTGACGCTGCGTCGGCGCCCCCGGTGGGGTTGGGCGGGGCGCAGGCCGAGACGGCGATGGCAAGTGCAGCGCCGGTGATCGCAGCGCGGCGCAGGCGGGAACTGTTCCTATGCATGGCTTCTCCTTCATTGGATGGGTTCGTTCGAGGGGTCCTGGCCGGAGCGCAGCCGTGACCCTTCCTGCATGGTGCGGCTGATGATGGGGAAGTCGGCGTCAGCGACGTGGGCGTAGTAGTCGGAGGCGAGGAAGTCACCGTGCGCAGGTTGCTCATCGCCATTGATGTAGGCGCGGTATCTGCCGCCGGCCAGCTTGAGTAGGAAGCTGCCTGCGGCGACGTCCCATGGATTGGTGCCGAAATTGAACGTGGCGTCGGCCCAGCCCGCGGCGACGTGAGCCAGGCAGAGTGCGCCGCTGCTGGTGTTACGCACCGCCGAGAAGCTCTTCACGAGAGCGCCATAGCGCCGCAGGCTGAAGTCCTCGGCGACGGCGAGGTCCGCCGGCATTGGGTAGTGTGCGAGCACGGTGGCCTGGTCGCACGAGGTGAACCCGCGGGCGTGGATCGGTTCGCCGTTGAGTCGGGCACCGGTGTCGTCTGCGGTGAAGGTGTTGCCCCCGACGGGGTCGTAGATGACGCCGGCGATCACCTCCCCGTCGACGACTGCGGCGATCGAGACGCACCAGAATGCGATTCCGCGGGCGAAGTTGGACGTGCCGTCGATGGGATCGACGTACCAGGTCGGGCTGCCGTCGCCTCGGGGGCCATCCTCCTCTCCGATGACCGTCGAACCGGGGAAGTCGTATTCGATGATTTCTCGGATGCGCGCCTCGGCCGCCCGGTCGAACTTGGTGACGACGTCATGGAAGTCGGCCTTGAGGTCGATGTTCATGTCTTGCCGAAAGCCGTTGACTAGCAACGGTCCGACGTCGAGCGCGGCGCGGCGTGCGGTGGCGCAGCAACGGGTGGACAGCGACGGCACGGGTGTGCTCCTCATCGACTTCGTACGGGCACTGGCGGCACGCCGGCCGTCCGGCAGGGTGGACTTCAACATGGCAAGCAGCTCGTCGGGGTGGTCGACGACGACGTCGGGTAGAGGTCCGTTGTCGTGTTCGGGCTCGGTGCGGCGGGATCGCATGAGGATCGTGCAGGCTACCCGAGCTCGTCGACCGCACGTGACGTCACGTCGGTAGGTGTCACCCACGTACCAGGTCTCCGCCAGGGTCGACCCGGCGCTCTGGACACCGTGCATCAGCAAGCGGGGGTCGGGTTTGCGAATGCCCACCTCGTCGCTGAACGACGAGTTGGCGAAACATCCAGCTAGACCTTCCCGTTCGAGGACCGTGCGGTAGGCGACTCCGGAGATCGTGTTGCTCACGACGCAGACGGCGATGCCCGCGGAACGACAATGCTCGAGGAGCTGGGGGATCCCTGGGCGAAGCACACGTGTCTCCCAGGCCAGACACAGCTGGGCGGTCAACCTGGACCGGTGCCGGGCGACGTGGTCGAGGAGTGCGATGCCCCAACGAGGTTGGGACAACAGCGACCACAGCGCATCTTGGCTGAGCTCGGCGCCCGTGCGGTCGCGGTCCTTCCAGACGTCGTGTTTCTCTCGACCGTTCCGAAGGTCGGCCGCCACCTCCTCGATCGCTGGTAAGGACGTCTCGGGTCGCAGGGCGCGCCTGGCGTCTGCGATCAGCTCAGCGGCAAAGTTCGGCGCCCAGTCGGTGGGGGTCGGGAAGGTCTCCACCAGGACCCCGCCGACGTCGAGTGCGAGCAGCCGGGGTGTTGCCAAGGCCTCAGGTAGCGTCGACACGATCACCTTCGCTGCTGAACACGTGAACATCGTTGGGGGCGACCCGCATTCGTACATCGTCACCCGGCTCACAGGAGGGGGTTACCGATGTGGTCCCGAAGAGGTGGCGTCCGTCGGAGACGATCTCGATCGTCCAGCTGCCGCCGGTCGCGAGGACGGCAAACACGGTCCCGTCGATGGTCAGTCCCTCTTGAGCGGATTGCTCGCCGCGAGGTTCTATTCGAATGGACTCCGGACGGAACCCCACCGAACCGGGGACGGTCGCAGTGCCATGGGTCCTGGCCCTGGCGAAGTCGTAGGCAGCCGCCACGTGCGGTGCGGGCTCCGCGTCGACGAGTTCGACGATGTTGATGGGCGGGTTGCCGAGG
>NZ_JBOGDD010001080.1:0-6928 GCF_050701675.1 Mycobacterium sp.
CCATCGAGTCGATCACCGACGGCGCGTCCTCGCGGCGCAACCAGTTGTTGGTCGACCTCGGTTCCGAGCTGAACCTCGGGGCGATCGACGGTGCCGCCGAAGCCGATCTGGCTGGTCTCAAGGCACAGGTCACCAAGCTGGCCCGTACCTACAAGCCCTACGGCCCAGTGCTTTCCGATGCGGTGAACGATCAGCTGCGCACCGTGCTCGGGCCGTCCGGCAAGCGCCCTGCCGCAATCGCCGAACGGGTCAAGAAGACGTGGGAGCTCGGCGACGGCTGGGTCAAGCACGTGACGATGGAACTCGTGCTTGGCACGCGTGAAGGCAGCAGTGTGCGCGGTAGCGGACTCGGGCACCTTCACGACGGTGCGCTGCCCGACGCGGCCACGTTCGACAAGATCGTCGACGCGGCGGTCTCGGCCGTCGCCGCGCGCCGCGGTATCGCGGTGTCGCTGCCCTCTGTCGCAGGCGCCGCGGGCGGTGTCGTGGACTCCGCTGCACTCGTCGAGTTCGCCGAGCAGGTCACCGGCCGCAACGGCGTGCTGGCCTCGGCGGCCAGGATGATTCTCGGTCAGCTCGGCTTGGACGCCCCGGTCAACGTGGGTGAGACGGTCAGCGATGCCGACCTCATCGACCTCGTCACCGCCGAACTCGGTTCTGACTGGCCACGTTTGGTGGCGCCCACGTTCGACGGGCGCAAGGCGGTGCTGTTCGACGACCGCTGGGCCAGCGCCCGTGAGGATCTGGCACGTCTGTGGTTGACGGACGAAGACGAGATCGACGCGAACTGGCCGCGACTCTCCGAGCGCTTCGAAGCCGCCGGACACATCGTCGCCACCCAGGCGAGCTGGTGGCAGGGCAAGGCCCTCGCCGCGGGGCGCAACGTCCACGCGTCGCTCTACGGACGCGCAGCGGCAGGGGCGGAGAACCCCGGCACCGGTCGGTACGCCAATGAGATCGCCGTGGTGACGGGTGCCTCCAAGGGGTCCATCGCCGCGTCGGTGATCGCGCAGCTGCTCGACGGCGGCGCGTCGGTGATCGCCACCACCTCGAAGCTGGACGACGACCGGTTGGCGTTCTACAAGGAGCTCTACCGCAACAACGCCCGCTTCGGCGCGACGCTGTGGGTGACGCCTGCCAACATGGCCTCCTACACCGACATCGACGCGCTGGTCAGTTGGGTCGGCAGTGAGCAGACGGAAAGCCTTGGGCCGCAGTCGATTCACCTGAAGGACGCGCTGACGCCGACGCTGCTGTTCCCGTTCGCGGCTCCGCGCGTGGGGGGTGACCTCTCCGAGGCCGGGTCACGGTCGGAGATGGAGATGAAGGTTCTGCTGTGGGCCGTGCAGAGGCTCATCGGTGGCCTTTCGCACATCGGTTCCGAGCGGGACATCGCATCGAGGCTGCACGTGGTGCTGCCCGGCTCGCCCAACCGCGGCATGTTCGGCGGCGACGGCGCCTACGGCGAGGCCAAGTCCGCACTGGACGCGTTGGTGACGCGGTGGAAGGCCGAAACCTCTTGGTCACAGCGAGTCTCGTTGGCGCACGCACTGATCGGCTGGACCAAGGGTACCGGCCTGATGGGTCACAACGACGCGATCGTCGGTGCGGTCGAAGAGGCCGGCGTGATCACGTATACGACCGAAGAGATGGCGTCGATGCTTCTCGACCTGTGCGACATCGAGTCCAAGGTGGCGGCGGCGCGTACGCCGATCAAGGCCGACCTGACCGGCGGACTCGGCGAGGTCGACATCGACATGGCCGAATTGGCCGCCAAGGCCCGCGAGGACGCCGCCGCTGAAAGTGCCGCGACGGTTTCCGACGAGGACGAGGGCACTGGCACCATCAAGGCCCTGCCGTCACCGCCGCGCGGTTACGCCGCGGCGCCGCCACCCGCGTGGGACGACCTCGACGTCGATCCCGCCGACCTGGTGGTGATCGTCGGTGGAGCGGAGCTCGGACCGTACGGTTCGTCGCGGACCCGCTTCGAGGCCGAGGTCTCCGGCGAGCTGTCCGCGGCAGGTGTGCTCGAGCTCGCCTGGACCACCGGGCTGGTCAAGTGGGAGGACGATCCCAAGCCAGGTTGGTACGACACGGCCTCGGGCGACCTGATCGACGAGGGCGAACTGGTGGAGCGCTACCACGACACCGTCATCGAGCGGGTGGGAATCCGCGAGTGGGTGGCCGACGGTGCGATCGATGCGGATCACTCTGCGCCGCTGCTGGTTTCGGTGTTCCTCGACAAGGACTTCTCGTTCGTGGTGTCCTCCGAGGAGGAGGCTCGTGCGTTCGTCACCTTCGATCCCGAGCACACCCTGATCGCGCCGGTACCGGACAGCAGTGACTGGCAGGTCACCCGCAAGGCGGGCACCGAGATCCGGGTGCCGCGCAAGGTGAAGCTGTCGCGGACGGTGGGGGCGCAGGTACCGACCGGATTCGATCCGGCCGTCTACGGCGTCACCCCGGACATGATGAGTTCGATCGACCGGTTGGCGCTGTGGAATCTCGTTACGACGGTGGACGCGTTCCTGTCGTCCGGCTTCACTCCCACCGAACTGATGCGGTGGGTGCATCCCAGCCTGGTGGCCAGTACGCAGGGCACTGGCATGGGCGGCATGACGTCGATGCAGGCGATGTATCACGGCAATCTGCTCGGCAAGAACAAGGCGAACGACATCCTGCAGGAGGTCCTGCCGAACGTCACGGCCGGCCACGTCGTTCAGTCCTATATCGGCAGCTACGGCGCGATGATCCACCCCGTCGGCGCATGCGCCACCACGGCGGTGTCGGTCGAGGAGGGCGTGGACAAGATCCGGCTCGGCAAGGCCGAGTTCGTGGTCGCGGGCGGCTACGACGACACGACGCTTGAGGCCGTCATCGGCTTCGGCGACATGTCTGCCACTGCCGAGACGGGGGCGATGCGCGCCAAGGGCATCAGCGATTCCAAGTTCTCTCGCGGCAACGACCGGCGTCGCCTCGGCTTCGTCGAGGGACAGGGTGGCGGGACCATCCTGCTGGCCCGTGGTGATCTGGCTCTGGAGATGGGGCTGCCGGTACTGGCGGTCGTGGGCTACGTGTCTACGTTCGGCGATGGCATGCACACATCGATCCCGGCTCCCGGACTCGGCGCCCTCGGCGCTGGCCGCGGCGGCAAGCAGTCGCAGCTGTCCAAGTCGCTGGCGAAGTTGGGTGTTGGTCCCGACGACATCGCGCTGATCTCCAAGCACGACACGTCGACACTGGCCAACGACCCCAATGAGACGGAGCTGCACGAGCGGCTCGCCTCCGCCATGGGTCGGTCGCCAGGTGCGCCGCTGTTCATCGTCAGCCAGAAGAGCCTCACCGGGCACTCGAAGGGCGGTGCGGCGGCATTCCAGATGATGGGTATGTGCCAGATGCTGCGCGACGGCGTGATCCCACCGAACCGGAGTCTGGACTGCGTCGACGAAGAGATGGCCAACGCGTCTCACTTCGTGTGGGTGCGCGAGGCCCTGCACATGCGGGAGAAGTTCCCGATGAAGGCGGGTCTGATCACCAGCCTTGGCTTCGGACACGTCTCGGGCCTCGTCGCACTGGTGCATCCGCAAGCGTTCCTGGCTGCCTTGAGTCCCGAGCAGCGGGAGGACTACCAGCAGCGTGCAGGCGCCCGTGTGTTGAAGGGGCAGCGCACTCTGGCGTCGGCGATCGCCGGCGGTCCCGCGCTGTACGAGAAGCCTGCCGACCGGCGCTTCAACCACGACTCGCCGGAGAAGCGGCAGGAGGCCGACATGCTGCTCGATCCGGAGTCGCGGCTCGGCGAAGACGGTTGGTACGGGCAGCGATGAGCGCCTGCGCGAGGAGCATTCGGGATGGCATGGCGTGAGGGCGCAGGCGCCTGAGCTAGCGTTCCCGCAATGAGCATCGTCGGAATCGGCATCGATCTGGTCTCCATACCGGACTTCGCGGAGCAGGTCGACCAGCCGGGGACGGTGTTCGCGGAGACGTTCACGCCGGGTGAACGCCGCGACGCCGCGGACAAGAGTTCGTCGGCGGCGCGGCACCTGGCGGCGCGGTGGGCGGCCAAGGAGGCCGTGATCAAGGCGTGGTCGGGTTCGCGGTTCTCGAAGCGGCCCGTGCTGCCCGAGGACATCCACCGTGACATCGAAGTGGTCACCGACATGTGGGGCAGGCCGAAGGTGCGGCTGTCCGGCGACATCGCCGAGCACCTGAAGGACATCACCATCCACGTGTCGTTGACGCACGAGGGCGACACCGCGGCGGCGGTCGCGATCCTGGAGTCGGCCGGCTAGCCTCGCCGCACCCCCACCCTCACCCCCACCCTCACCCCCACCCCCACCCTCGCCGCGAGCGTGCGTGTCTGCTCGGCGACACGCCACGAGTTTCGTACAACCGCGCACGTTCGTCACTGGTCGAGGACGCGCACTAACCTCGTTGTCATGAGCGATCTCGTCGACAGGGTGAAGTCGGTGCTGCCATCGGTGCGCGCCGATCTCGAGGATCTGGTCCGCATCGAGTCGGTATGGGCCGACCCGGCCCGACGCGACGAGGTCCGGCGCAGTGCCGATGCGGTCTCGAAGTTGTTGTCGGAGGCGGGGTTCGACGACATTCGCATCGTCAGCGAGGGCGGCGCACCTGCGGTCATCGCTCGCCACCCAGCGCCGCCCGGCGCCCCGACGGTTCTGCTGTACGCCCACCACGACGTGCAGCCAGAGGGCGACCGCTCCCAGTGGGCCTCGCCGCCGTTCGAGCCCACCGAGCGCAACGGACGTCTGTACGGGAGGGGCACCGCCGACGACAAGGCGGGGATCGCCACGCATCTGGCCGCCATCCGGGCGTTCGACGGCAGCCTGCCGGTCGGCGTCACGGTCTTCGTGGAGGGTGAGGAGGAATCGGGATCCCCCTCGCTGGGTGCGCTGCTGGCCGCCCACCAGGATCTGCTCGCCGCCGATGTCATCGTGATTGCCGACTCCGACAACTGGAGTACCGAGATTCCCTCGCTCACGGTGTCGCTGCGCGGGCTGGCCGACTGCGTCGTCGAGGTCGCCACGCTCGATCACGGTCTGCATTCCGGCATGTGGGGCGGGGTGGTGCCCGATGCGCTGAGCGTGCTCGTCCGACTCCTGGCCAGCCTCCACGACGACGACGGCAACGTCGCGGTCGCCGGGTTGCATCAGGGCTCGGCGGCCGACGTGGACTTCCCGCCCGAGCGCGTACGCGAGGAGTCCGGGCTGCTCGAGGGCGTCACCGAGATCGGTTCGGGCTCGGTGACCGACCGGCTGTGGGCCAAACCGGCGATTACCGTGATCGGCATCGACACGACGTCCATCGCGAAGTCGTCGAACACGTTGATCCCACGGGCGAGTGCCAAGGTCAGCCTGCGCGTCGCGCCCGGTGGTGACGCCGTCCAGCATCTGGGCGCCCTGACGCGCCATCTCGAGCAGCACGCCCCGTGGGGCGCCCGGGTGACGGTGACGCCGGGTGACGTCGGCCAGCCGTACGCCATAGACGCCAGCGGACCCGTCTACGACGCCGCGCGCTCGGCGTTTCGGCAGGCGTGGGGGAGCGATGCGGTCGACACCGGGGTCGGCGGGTCGATTCCGTTCATCGCCGAGTTCGCCGCTGCGTTCCCCGAGGCGAAGATCCTCGTCACCGGCGTCGAAGATCCCGCGACGCAGGCGCACAGCATCGACGAGAGCCTCGATCTGGGAGTGCTCGAGCGCGCGGCCACGTCGGAGGCCCTGCTTCTGGAGGCGCTCGGCGCTCTACAGCGCTAGGTCGCTGATGAGCTTCGCGACGTGCCCGGTGGCCTTGACGTTGTAGCGGGCGACCTCGATCTTGCCCTTCTCGTCGACGAGGAACGTCGAGCGGATGACGCCCTGAACGGTCTTGCCGTACATGGTCTTCTCGCCGAACGTGCCCCACTCGGTGAGCACCTTGCGTTCTGGATCGGACAGCAGGGGAAACGTCAGCTTCTCCGCGTCGCGGAACTTGGCGAGCTTCTCCGGCTTGTCCGGCGAGATGCCGATGACGTCGACTCCGACCTCATTGAGATGCCCGAGGCTGTCCCGAAAGTCACATGCCTGTTTCGTGCAGCCGGGGGTCGAGGCGGCGGGGTAGAAGTACACGATGACCTTCCGCCCCTTGTAGTCACTGAGCTTCACGGTCTTGCCGTCGGCGTCGGGCAGGCTGAAGGCGGGGGCCTTGTCGCCAACGGCGAGGCGGGTCGGTGGCATGAGTGAATGTCCCTTCGGTCGGCCGGTGCACGACGTCGTCGTGTGGCTCAACTAGGGTAATTCCCCAAGACAGCAACGCGATTGAAGGGGCTGACGTGGCGGACCGGGATCCGGACAAGATCAAGGCGGACATCGACGTGGCTCGCCACCAACTCGCGACCACGGTGGATGCCCTCGCAGAGCGGGCGAACCCGCGCCGGATCGCGGACGACGTCACGGCCGGCGTGGTGCAGTTCGTCAAGAAACCGGTGGTCGCGGTGTCCCTCGCGGGCCTGGGCACCGCCGTGCTGGTGCTGGTGATCCGACGGATCAGGAATGGTTAGGTAGCGGACTATCCGCGGCGGCGAAGGCCGAAGCGAAACCAGCCAAGGAACGAGAAGCCGGGGGGGTTGGCCCGGCGGCCAATCCTGGCGCAGCTGTGGACCGTAACGACGGCAGGCACACCCGCGTCGTCGTCAACCCCGACGGTTGACGCGGCGGTGGAGTCTGCCACACCTGCGGTCGACATCAGCTAAGGCCCTGTTCCTCTCTCAGAGACCAGAGCGAATGTCTGCCCGCCTGGCTCTAGCTAACGCCATCGTAGCATCGAATTCCAGTGTTGCGTCGGGAGGGGAACTCTATTTTCCCAGCTTAGGGCTTACGTTGCCGGAGATTTCGATCCATGAGGCGGTCAAGACTTCCGCGCAAACACTGAT
>NZ_JBOGDD010001081.1:0-5835 GCF_050701675.1 Mycobacterium sp.
ACCCCCAACTCCCCAAACTCCAACCCCCTCTCGTCCCCCTGCCGCGAGCGTGCGTGTCTGCACTGCGACACGCGTGAAAATTTACACAACGCGCACGCTCACGCCAGCAGAAGAAGGAGCGCGATGACTGACACCAGGGATGACGTGATCCGCGAAGTGGTCGAGGAACTCTCGTCGCCGACGACCATCGGGGTGCAGGCCTACGTCTCGGAGGCCTACGCCAGAGCCGAGCGAGACAAGCTGTGGCGCAAGGTATGGCAGCAGGTCGGCCGCGTCGAGGAGATCCCCGACGTTGGCAGCTACCTGACGTACGACATCCTCGACGACTCGATCATCGTCGTACGCACCGGACCGAACGAATTTGCCGCCCATCACAACGTCTGCATGCACCGCGGCCGTCGCCTCGTCGACGTCCCGCAGGGCGCCAAGCACGCCTGCGACAAGACCAGAAAGTCGTTCGTCTGCGGATTCCACGGCTGGGCCTACGGTTTGGACGGCGCGTGCACCCACATTCGCGAGCAGGACGACTGGCAGGGCGCGCTCACCCCCGAGAACACCCACCTCGCGCGCGTCAGCGTCGACACCTGGGGCGGCTGGCTGTTCATCAACATGGACACCGATCCGGAACCGTTGGCCGACTACCTGTTTCCCGCCGCCAAGATCCTCGACCCCTTCGGGCTGGAGAACATGCGCTTCAAGTGGCGCAAGTGGCTGAACTTCGACTGCAACTGGAAGGTCGCCCTGGAGGCGTTCAACGAGACCTACCACGTGTTCACCACCCACCCGGAATTCAACAAGTTCGGTGAGTTCAAGGGCTGGGCCAAGGCGCAGGGCAGGCACAGCAACATCGGCTACGACGCCCCAAAGGGCCTGGACGAGACCAAGTCCAAGATCCGGCTCGGCTCCGGTGACCCCCGCATCTCGACCGCGGAGATGCAGGTCTACACCATGGAGGAGACCAACGCGACCACCACGCAGACGCTGGTGGACGCGGCCAAGCGGCTCGTCGACGAGCTCCCCGAGGGCACGCCGGCCAACAAGGTCCTCGAACACTGGCTGACCTCGGCCCGCAACGACGACGCGGCGCGTGGTGTCGTCTGGCCCACCATCCCCGCCGACATCCTCGGCCAGAGCGGCACCGCCTGGCAGATCTTCCCCAACTTCCAGATCGGCCAGGGCCTGACGAGTGCGCTCTGCTACAGCGCCCGCCCTGACCCGAGCTACGACCCGAACAAGTGCATCTTCGAGGTGGCGGTGTTCGAGCTGTACCCGAAGGGGAAAGAGCCACCGACCGAGTGGGTGTACACGCCGGTCGGTGACCCCAACTGGCTGTCGGTCCTGCCGCAGGACTTCTCCAACATGGCGGCCGTGCAGCAGGGCATGAAGTCACTAGGCTTCCCTGGCACCAAGCCCAACCCGTACCGCGAACGCAGCACCGTCAACCTGCACTACCAACTGTCGAAGTACATGGGCACCGGCGAACCCCAAGATCTCACGTGATTTGTGCACGAGTTCCCGCGGCCACCGCGGTCGCGGGTGCACGAATCGCAGAAAAGGAGCAACGATGAAGGTCAATCTCGGTACTGGAGCTCAGAACTCGCACGACTGGGACCGTGTTCTGGCGGGCAACTTCAACAGTTCACCGGAGACACCCGACTGGCAGTGCGTCGAGGGTGCGCTGGCGCTCGGTGATCTTGCCGAGCCGCTCGGCTTCGACGGCATCTGGTTCCCCGAGCACTGCGGCACCCCATATGGCATGACGCCCAACCCGATTCAGGCGCTCACCTACTTCGCGGGGCGTACCGAGCGGGTCAGCCTCGGTACCTTCGTCGCCGTCGCCCCATGGTGGAACCCCGTGCGCCTGGCACACCAGATCGCCTATCTCGACATCCTGTCCAAGGGCCGCTACAACACCATCGGCATCGGGCGCGGGGTGTCGAAGTCCGAGTTCGACGCCGTAGGGGTACCGCGCGAGGAGAGCCGCGAGCGCTTCAACGAGTGTCTGGACATTCTGGAACTGGCGTTCAGCGGGGAGCGGTTCTCCTACGACGGCGAGATCTTCTCGTTCCCGGAGATGTCCCTGCGCCCTGAGCCGTACAGCAAGGATCTGTTCTCGCGGATCTACAGCTCGTCCTCCACGGCCGAGTCGCTGGAGATCCTGTCGCGTCGTGGGATGGTGCCGCTGTTCGTCGGTAACAAGCCGATCTGGGATGCCGGCGCAGAAGTCCAGAAGGTGAACACCTTCCGCAAGGAGGAGGGCTTCGCGCCCTGCCAGCCCAAGAACGTGATGTTCATGTACTGCACCCCCGATGAGCCGGATGCACGGCAGACCGACGAGTGGATCTGGACCGCGAACCGCGACGTCACCGTGCACTACGGCTTCGCCGACGCATCGAACTTCAAGGGCGTCAAGGGGTATGAGGCCTACGCCGCCCGCGAGGCCAGTGCGACGGCCGTGCTGGCGGAGGCCGTGCAGGACAAGCCGGAACCCGGCACGAAGAAGATGCCCGGCTACCACGCGTCCAACCTGTTGATCGGCAAGCCCGAGGTGATCTTCGAGAAGCTGAAGGCCGCCCAAGAGGCGTGCTCCTTCTCCGAGGTCACCATCGTCCCGCAGTTCGGCACCATGTCATACGCCGACGGGATCGAGAGTGTCAAGCTGTTCGCCCGCGAGGTGCTGCCCGCCGTACACGAGATGGCCGCGCCCCTGCACGAGGCGGCGCTGCCCGTGGAGGCGCTGGCATGACGGCCGTCCACGGGTGCGGTCCGACCCAGACGCCGGATGACGTCGACATTCCCGCACTGCGCGCGAAGTACAAGCAGGAGCGCGAGAAGCGGCTGCGCAAGGAAGGCAGCAAGCAGTACGTCGAAACCGGCGATGGGTATGCCGAATTCGCCGAGATCGACCCCCACACGCCGTACGTCGAACGCGACCCGATCACCGAGGACATCGACGTCGCCGTCCTCGGTGGTGGGTTCGGGGGATTGCTGTCGGCGGCCTACCTCAAGAAGGCTGGCGTCGACGACGTCCGAGTGATCGAGATGGGCGGTGACTTCGGCGGCGTCTGGTACTGGAACCGCTACCCCGGCATCCAGTGCGACAACGAATCCTACTGCTATGTACCGCTTCTCGAAGAGCTCGACTTCGTCCCCAGTAAGAAGTTCGCCGACGGCGCGGAGATCTATCAGCACTGTCGCAACATCGGCAAGCACTTCGGACTCTACGACGGCGCCATCTTCTCCACCCAGGTCCGCGACCTGATCTGGGACGATGCGATCGACCGATGGCGGATCACCACCAACCGCGGCGACGACATCCGCGCCCGCTTCGTGGTGATGGCGTCCGGGCCCTTCAACCGGCCGAAGTTGCCTGGCATCCCCGGGATCAAGGACTTCACGGGCCACAGCTTCCACTCGTCGCGATGGGACTACGACTACACCGGAGGCAACTCGGCCGAACCGGTGCTGGACAAGCTCGCCGACAAGACCGTGGCGATCATCGGCACGGGCGCCACGGGTGTGCAGATCGTGCCGTTCCTCGGCAGGTACGCCAAGCAGGTCTACGTCGTGCAGCGCACGCCGTCAACCGTCGACGAGCGCAACAACGCGCCCACCGACCCGGAATGGGCGAAATCGCTTGGGCCAGGCTGGCAGAAGGAACGGCAGCGCAACTTCCACTCCTGGACGTTCGAGGGGATGGCGCTCGGTCAGCCGGACCTGGTCTGCGACTTCTGGACTGAACTCGGCCGCAACACCGCCTCGCGCGTCCTCGCGTTGGAGGATCCGGCCTCCATGACCCCCGAGCAGTTCATGGGACTGCGCGAGGAGGAGGACTACAAGCTGATGGAGCGGCTGCGCCGCCGCGTGGAGAGCCTCGTCGCCGACGGCGCCACCGCCGAGGCGCTCAAGCCGTACTACCGATTCCTCTGCAAGCGGCCGTGTTCCAACGACGACTACCTGCCGACGTTCAACCGTCCGAACGTCACGTTGGTCGACGTGTCGGAGAGCAAGGGAGTGGAGAAGCTGACCGCGAGGGGCTTCGTCGCCAACGGCGTCGAGTACCCGGTCGACTGCATCATCTACGCCAGTGGCTTCGAGATCACGACCGAGATCAGCAGGCGCTACAGCATCGACGCCATCGAGGGTCGTGACGGCGTCTCGCTCTACGACTACTGGGCGGACGGGTTCAAGACGCTGCACGGCATGACGAGCCGTGGGTTCCCCAATCAGTTCTTCACCGGTTTCACCCAGGTGGGCATCTCCGCCAACATCGCAGCGAACTACGAATTGCAGGGTGAGCACATCGCCTACGTCATCGCCGAGGCGCTCAAGCGGGGCGTCACCAACCTCGAACCGACGCAGGAAGCACAGGACGGGTGGTGTGCGACCGTCCGCGAGAGCGCGATCGACAACTCGGCGTTCGACGCGGAATGCACACCGGGCTACTACAACAACGAGGGCGGCGGAGGCGGCGAGGGCATCCGCAGTCACCTCGGCGAGCCCTACGGTCCCGGCTTCTACGCCTTCGGCGACCTTCTGGCGCACTGGCGTGACAAGGGTGACCTCGACGGATTGGAACTCGGCAGGTGACCCCTTCTCATCACGCCGAGTGCCCGCTTGTTTACGGCCGCACTCGCGTTTTGTGTACAACACGCGTGCACTCGGCGCATGTCTGAACTTCGATTCGACGACCGCGTCGCCGTCGTCACCGGTGGCGGCCGAGGACTAGGCCGTGCGTACGCGCTACTGCTGGCATCCCGTGGCGCGAAGGTCGTCGTCAACGACGTCGGCGGCAGCCTCACCGGAGAAGGAGTCGACGACGCCCCGGCGCACGCTGTCGTGGCCGAGATCAACGCGGCTGGGGGAGAGGCGTTTCCGAGTTCGGACTCGGTCGCCACCGCGGAGGGCGGCAAGGCGATCATCGGCGCGGCGCTCGATCGGTTCGGCCGCATCGACGTCCTGATTCACAACGCAGGGAACGTGCGGCGCGCCGCGCTGAGGGACATGTCATACGAGGACTTCGACGCCGTCCTGGACGTCCACCTGCGCGGTGCCTTCCACGTCCTGCGGCCAGCCTTTCCGGTGATGTGCGACGCGGGCTACGGACGGATCGTCTTGACGTCGTCCATCGGTGGCCTCTACGGCAATCACGACGTGGCGAACTACGCGGCGGCGAAGGCGGGGGTGATCGGATTGGTGAACGTGGCGGCGCTCGAGGGCGCGGAGCACGGCGTGACCTGCAACGCCATCGTGCCCGGCGCGGTGACCAGGATGGCCGAGGGACTCGACACGTCGGCCTACCCGCCCATGGATCCCGACCTCGTCGCACCGACCGTCGGGTGGCTGTCGCACGAGTCATGCGCTGCCTCCGGCGAGCTGTTCATCGCCATCGCGGGTCGTGTTGCCAGGGCGTTCGTGGCGGAAACCACTGGGGTGCAACGCCCATCGTGGACCATTGAACAGGTGGCCGAGCAGAGCAGTGCGATCCGCGACGCAGCCGACCCGGTGATCTTCCCCGTGGTGCCGACGGGCCACAATGATCACATCGGTTACAGTTTTGCGATGGCCAGTCAGGCGGTGGATCATGGCTAACGGTCCGTTGGCGGGGGTGCGCGTCGTCGACCTCACCGCGGTGGTGATGGGGCCGTACTGCACTCAGATCATGGCCGACATGGGCGCCGACGTCGTCAAGGTCGAGCCGCCTGCGGGTGACAACGCCCGATACATCTCCGTCGGCCCCGCTCCCGGAATGAGCGGAGTGTTCGTCAACGTCAACCGCGGAAAGCGGAGCGTCGTACTCGATCTCACGACCGACGACGGCGCTGAGGCTTTGCG
>NZ_JBOGDD010001082.1:0-4513 GCF_050701675.1 Mycobacterium sp.
GCGCAACATCGTCGGCGAACGCGTGCTGGGACTGCCCAGATGAGCTCGGTGAGGAGACCGTCATGAACTTGCTGCCAGGAGCTGAGCAGCTCGAAATCATCTCGGCGGCAGGAGAATTCCTCGCCGAGCGGATGCCCATCGAGCGGATTCGCACTAGCCGTGATGCGGAAATGCCGGTATCGGAGGAACTCTGGCGGGAAGCCGCCGAGATGGGACTGCTCACGCTCGGCCTCGACGAGGCGGCTGGCGGGTCGGGCCGTCCCTTCGACGACGAAGTGCTGCTGTTCGTCGAACTCGGCAAGCGACTCGCGCCAGGCCCGTTCCTGGCGAGCACGTTGGCCGTCCGGGTGGCCGCCGCCTGCGGGGACGTCGCGCTGGCAGAGCGAATCGGTGGCGGTCGGGCCCGGGTTGCGCTCGCGGTGTTGCGCGGCGACGGCGACGATGAGCCCGCGCCGCCCATCAAGGGCACCTTCGACGTGTTCGACCCCGCGGGTGCCTCCCATGCGCTGGTGGTCGCCCGCGGTGGCGCGGCGCTGATCGGCATCGACTCCCTCGGTCCGCTGACATCGGTGCACGCGGCCGACCCGGGCACCCGGATGGCTTCTGCCACAGTCGATTCGGCCGACCCCGTGCATTGGCTGTCCGTCGAGGAGGAGTGGATCTGGGGGCGCGCCACCGTGCTTGCAGCCGCGTACCTCACCGGCCTGGCTTCGGCCGCCGCCGCGCAGGCGACTGAACACGCCAAGACACGCCAGCAGTTCGGCAAGCCGATCGGGGTGCACCAGGCCATCAAGCACGCCTGCGTCGACATGGAGATCGCGGCCGAGGCCGCGCAGGCCCAGACGTTCTTCGCCGCGATCACGCTGGCGAGCGGACGCTCCGACGCGCTGCTGCAGGTTCTTTCGGCGGTGACGGTGGCCGGCTCGGCCGCCGTCGACAACGCGGCTGCGGGCATTCAGGTGTTCGGCGGGATGGGTTACACCTTCGAGAACGACATGCACTTGTATCTCAAGCGCTCCCACGTGTTTCGGCACCTCTTCGGTGAGCCGACCGACGTGCTGGCCGAGCTGCTGGCCCAGGACCGCGCGCAGTGAGTGGCGCGGTCGCCATCGCGGGCGTCGCCCTGTCCGACGTCGGCCGCGTCGACGACAAGAGCCCCTACGAACTGATCGCCCAGGCCAGTCGTCGCGCGCTGGCCGACGCCGGCCTGACGCCCGGCGATGTCGACGGACTGGCCTCCACTGGTCAGGGCACTCTGCCGCCGGTCGACGTCGGCGAGTACCTCGGGCTGCGCCCGCGCTGGATCGACTCCACTTCGGTCGGCGGCGCGTCGTGGGAGGTGATGGCAGCGCACGCGGCGGATGCGATCACCGCTGGCCATGCCGACGTGGTGCTGCTGACCTACGGCTCGACCGCCCGCTCGGATCTCCGAAAGGGACTGCGGGGCGCGAACATCAACTGGGGTGCCCGCGGGCCGCTGCAGTGGGAGGCGCCCTACGGCCACACCCTGATCTCCAAGTACGCCATGGCTGCGCGGCGCCACATGCACACCTACGGCACCACCATCGAACAGCTGGCCGAGGTCGCCGTGTCGGCGCGGTTCAACGCAGCCGACAACCCCGAGGCCTACTACCGCGACCCGATCACCATCGACGACGTGCTCGACGGCCCGATGATCGCCGACCCGTTCACCAAGCTGCACTGCTGCATTCGCAGTGACGGCGGCGCGGCGGCGGTGCTCGTCAGTGCCGAGCGGGCGAAGGATCTGCGCAGCAAGCCGGTGTGGGTGCTCGGCACCGGTGAGACCACCTCGCACACGCTCACCTCCCAGTGGGAGGACCTCACCGTTGGCCCGGCCGCTGTCAGCGGACCGCTGGCGTTCGGGCGCGCCGGGCTCTCGCCGTCGGACGTGGACGTCGCCGAGATCTACGACGCGTTCACCTACATGCTGCTGCTCACCCTCGAAGACCTCGGCTTCTGCCCGAAGGGGGAGGGCGGTGGGTTCGTCGAGAAGGGATCGCTGCGAGTCGGCGGCGAGCTGCCCACGAACACCGACGGCGGCGGGCTGTCGGCGTGCCATCCCGGTCAGCGCGGATTGTTCCTACTGGTCGAGGCGGCCCGTCAACTTCGTGGCGAATGCGGCCCGCGGCAGGTACCCGACGCCAGGATCGCCTGCGTCAGCGGCACCGGCGGCTGGTTCTGCTCCAGCGGCACGGTGATCCTCGGCGCAGAGGAGCCGTAAGTGCTCAGCGAGCGCGCCGAGACTACGGCAGATGACGGAACTGCACCGGGATTCGTCATAAACCGTAGTTTCGCGAACACGCGGGACCTCCTCGACGCCGCGGCTGTGACGCATGGTGACCTGGAGGCGTACGCCGAACCGGGTGCGCGGATCACGTTCGCGGACTGGATCGGCCGGGCCAGGGGCGTTGCCACGCAATTCGCCGAGCTCGGCGTCGGCAAGGGCGACGTGGTGATGCTCTGGCTGCCGTCGGGTATCGACTACGCCACGTGCTACGCCGCGTCGGCGATGATCGGCGCGATCACCACCGGCCTCAACCCGCGACTGGGCCGTCGCGAGATCGAGTCGATTCTGTACCAGGCCGATCCTGCCCTGATCATCGCCGACGAGGAACTCGGTGAGCTGCCACCCAGCGGTGCGTGCCACCTGAGTCGCGAAGCTCTGTCCACCGACATCTCGGCGGCAGCGCCCCCACCTGTGGCGCTGACCCGACGGGATCCGGTCGCGCTGATCTTTACCAGCGGGACCACCGGAACCCCAAAGGGGGCGGTGTTCGACGCCGATCGGCTGGCGGCAGGCGCCGCGGCGGCGGGTGTCATGAGCGCACCCTACGACCGGCGCCTCACGTCGACCCCGTTCGCCCACGCCGGGTACATGTTCAAGCTCTGGGATCAACTGGTGTGGGGTAGCGCTCTGGTCGTGCCTCCCGCACCGTGGTCGGCCCAGGGGATGTTCGAGGTCCTGCGCAGCGAGCGGGTCACCGTCGCGGGTGCCGTCCCGACCCAGTGGGCGAAGCTGCTCGAAGTCGATGGCGTGAGCCCGCAGGCGTTGCCGCACTTGCGGATCGGAGTTGCGGCGACGGCACCGGCGCCACCCGAACTGGTGCGCCGGGTCGCCGAGCGGATCGGTGTGCCACTCGTGGTGCGGTACGCGATGACCGAATGTCCGACCATCTGCGGCACCGAGCCGGCAGACCCCGTCGAAGTCCAGTTCCGTACCGTCGGGCGACCGGCCGCCGGGATGGAGGTGCGCGTCGGGTCCGACGGCGGTGTCGAGGTGAGCGGACCGTGCGTGATGCGCGGTTACTGGCGAAACCCGGAACTCACCGCCGAGATGCTTCAGGACGGCTGGTTGCGCACCGGTGACATCGGGGTGCTCGGCGACGACGGCAACCTCACCCTCGTCGGGCGCAGCGGCGACATGTACATCCGCGGCGGCTACAACGTGCATCCCGGTGAGGTGGAGCGGACGCTCGCAGGGCACCCAGGGGTGAAACACGCTGCCGTGGTGGGGCGTTCCGCACCCGTGATCGGGGAGATCGGCGTCGCATGCGTGGTCCCGGTCGACGGTGCCGCACCGCCGACGCTGGCCGAACTGCGCGCCCACGTGGCGGGCGACTTGGCCGACTACAAGGCACCCGACGAACTGCTCATCGTCGACGAGCTGCCGCTGACGGCCATGCTGAAGCCGGACCGGGTCGCTCTGAGCGAACTGATCACATTGCACGACAGAGACGTTCAACGTAGACAACCAGCAGGATGAGAGGAATCGAACCATGGGAAGACACGACGGCCGAGTAGCGTTCATCACCGGCGCGGCACGGGGGCAGGGCCGCGCCCACGCGGTCCGACTGGCCTCCGAGGGGGCCGACATCGTGGCCGTCGACATCTGTCGCGACATCGACTCGATGGATTACCCGAACGCCACACCCGACGAGCTCGACGAGACCATCAAGCTCGTCGAGAACGAGGGCAGGCGCATCATCGCCCACCAGGCCGACGTCCGCGACGCCGACGCGCTGCGGCACGCCGTCGACGAGGGCGTCCGCGAGTTCGGCCGCCTCGACATCGTGATCGCCAACGCGGGCATCATCCGGCTCGGTGGCGAGGGGGACCGGCAGCAGATCTTCCGCGACATCGTCGACGTGAACCTGATCGGCGTGTGGAACACCGTCGAGGCCGCGGCTCCTGCGCTCATCGACGGCGGCCGTGGTGGATCGATCGTGCTGACCAGTTCGAGCGCAGGCCTCAAGGGTACCGGCACGGACCGCGCCGGTGGTCAGGCCTACACCGCGGCCAAGCGCGGGCTGGTCGGCCTGATGCAGGTGTGGGCGAATGAGTTCGCGCAGCACTGGATTCGGGTCAACACCATTCACCCCACCGGTGTGGCGACCGGCATGGTGATGAATGAGACGATGGGCAAGCTGATGGAGTCGGGTGACGTCGCGATCTCGGCGATGCAGAACGCATTGCCGATCCAGGTGCTGATGCC
>NZ_JBOGDD010001083.1:0-3249 GCF_050701675.1 Mycobacterium sp.
CCTCCATCGCGGCGGTGAAGCGCACCACCGGCATCGGAAACATCGCGATCCCGGTCTGACCCGTCGCCAGCAATCGGTCCCTGGCCATCGTCAGCTTGGCCGTACCGGACGCGGCGAAAATCGCCGCGAGAATGAGTTGTGCCGTCCATAGCGCAATGTTCATCGTCTTCTCCGTTCTCGTTGTCGGGTATGACCTTTAAGACGAACGACACCCGACGGTTGTGACAGATGGCGGAGAAGATTCTTGCGGTGTGTCACACATGGGACCGGCTGGTCGTCTAAGGGGAGATGAGTTGATCACCTACTGGAGGGTGCTATGACCGAGGGTGAGGATGCCGCCGAACTCCGGCCGCTACTGTTCTCGATCGCCTACCGGATGCTGAGCAGTGTCGCCGACGCCGAGGACATCGTTCAGGGCGCCTATCTGCGCTACCTCGACTATTGCGAGCAGGGGCACCCGGTCGACTCACCGCGGGGGCTGCTGACGGCCATCACCACGCGACTGGCCATCGACCACCTTCGCTCGGCCCGCGTTCAGCGCGAAACCTATATCGGGCCGTGGCTGCCGGAGCCGTTGCTGACCTCCGACGAGCCCGACGTCGCCGATGCGGCAGTGACAGCGGACTCGTTGTCGATGGCGTTTCTCGTCCTGTTGGAGACGCTCTCGCCGGTGGAGCGGGCCGTCTTCCTGTTGCGCGAGGTATTCGTCTACGACTACGACGACATCGCGCGGATCGTCGGTAAGTCACCGGCCAACTGTCGACAGATGCTGGTCCGCGCCCGTCGTCACGTGGACGCCGGTCGGCGCCGGTTCGCCGCCGACTCCGCTCAACGCGCCACGCTGGCCGACCGATTCTTCGACGCCGCCGAGCACGGTGCCCTCGGGCCTCTCGTCGAATTGCTGGCCGACGACGTTGCCTTCTACGGCGATGGCGGCGGCGTAGGTCGCGGCTTGCGTCAGCCAGTGTTCGGGCGTGACCGCGTGCAGCGCGTCCTGGATGGAATCTTCGGCGCCTACCGCCAATTCGGGGCCCGATTCCGGCGGTGTGAGATCAACGGCGGACCCGGCCTTCTGACGTTCGACCAGGAAGGGGGCCTGATCAACGTGCTCACCCTGGACGTCGAAGACCACCAGATCTGCACCGTCCGCTCGGTGATCAACCCCGACAAACTCGGCCATCTTGGTCTGCCGCTGTCCCCACTCGCCAGGCGGGCCCGGCCGTGAATTGGCGTCGCAAGACCAGCGGCGGTAGCCCCACCACACTCACTGCCTCGCATCATGATTCGTATCAGAACAGGTGATGCGTCGGAAGATGACTCGGTACGCTGTCGTCGTGGTGTCTGCGCGGGAGTTCGTGCGAGATGCGACCGACGTCTTGGTCGCGGCAGCCCGATTGCTGCGTCGACATTGGCCAGTGCTTCTTAGTCTCGCGCTGGCCGGCATGGCATTTCGCGGAGCGGCGCTCTGGGCGGCGGTCGAGGTCAGCGATCACGTGAACTGGTTGGGTCACGGACTGGTCATCTTCGCGCCGCTCGGCTTCCTCGTCGCCATGATCGCGATGTTGCGCGTATTGCGCCACGATCTGCCGAACTCCGATCAGCTCTCGTCGAGCGCGGCACCGGCCGACGCCACCACCGGACGCGAACGCCGGCTGATCGACGTCACCACCTCGATGGTGGTGCCGTTCTTCGCCGTCTACGTCAGCGCCGGGCTGCTGACCCAGGACGTCGCGCACTTCGTCAACGAGGCCGGCGCCGACGAACTCAACCAAGTCGACTTCTACGGCGCGGGCACCGGTCCAGACTTCAGCCGCGTCTTCATCAACCAGTGGTACCTCGTTGCGGGGCTGGTCATGGCCGCGTGGGTGCTGCGATTCGTACTTGGCCGCGTTGAAAGGCGCTGGAGGTTTCTCGGCTTCGCGATCCTTGGCGCACTGGTCGAGGTGTACTGGTCGGCGAACGCCGCGGGTTACATCGACGGTGAGAAGACCGCCGTCGGTGAGTGGTTGCAGAATCGGGTAATGGTCGCCAGGGTCACCGGTTTCTACGAGACGGTGATCGAGCGTCTGGGGCCTCTTGGCTACCCGTTGAAGACCGCCACGACCTGGGCGTGGGATCTGCTCGGCTCCCTGGACGCAGTGGTGATCGTCCCGCTGGCGTGGATTGCCGTCGGCGCCGTGGTGCTGGGCCACGAGTTGGCGCCGGCACCGACCTTCGAGCACCCCTGGCTCGCGCGAGTGAAGGTGGTGCCCAAGCCGGTGGTCCGCACCGTCGCTGGTCTCACTGACGACGTCACGTCGCGTTTCACGGCCTTCTTCCATGGACTGCGGCTGATGATCGGGGCAGGCCTGGTGCCGATGCTGCTGTTCGGGCTGGCATCCCTGCTCGCGCTGCGAGTCCCCTACCTCGTCAGCGTGCTGTGGCGAGCAGTGGTGGGCCCCGTCGAGAGCGACACGTACGTGGCGTGGGCACCGATCGAAGGGGCGATCGAGGATGCGTTGATGCTGATGGTCCTGGCCGCGTTGCTCGCCGCAGGCGTCGACAGGATGCTTCGGCAAGTCAGTTCAGTTGTACCGCCAGATATTCCGGTTCCTCCCACCACAGCAGCACCTGTGTGATCTTGGCGTTGCGCGGCACCACCAGCACCGGCTGGGCCGTCCAGGACGGCGGCCGTTCCTCACCGGGCGCCACCGTTCGCGGTTGTCCCGCCGCGATGGAGGGCGCCGGGCCGGGATGGTTCCCAGGCACGCAGGGCCAGATGTCTTGCGATACTTCGTTGATCGTCGGATCGTAGACGTAGCGATTGCCGTCACCGTCGAGCAGCGCCAGTCGGCAGCCGCTGAGCACCTGGTCCGGTTCAGCCGCGAAGTCGAGTGCGACCCGCTCACCGACCAGGTCGGACGGCAGCTCGAGATCGGTCGCCGCGACGCCGGTGACCTTGACCCTGAGGGTTCGCGTGCTTTCGCCCGTCGCATCGGAGAAGGAATCAGTCCACGTCACCCACTCGTCCAGGCGGCCCGTGGCAGCGGGCTGCCGCAAGTCTTGATCCCACCAATAGTCTTGCAGTCGTTGAGCGTTGGCGCCGACCGCGAGTGCCACCGCGACGGGTAGTGCGAGGAGACCCCATCGGTTGCGCCGCAGCCACGACGTCACGACGCGGCCATCTGAGCCGGCGGGATCTCGATCGTCTGCTGGCTGTCCCAAAGTGCCGCCGCGTCGTCGGGTCCGATGCCGAGATTGATCCTGGCC
>NZ_JBOGDD010001084.1:0-1823 GCF_050701675.1 Mycobacterium sp.
AACCAGACGCCGGAGGGTTCGAGGGTTGCTGGTGGGACCAAGTCCGACGCGGCGAAGAGCATCGTTGCCTCTCGACAGAAGATCAGATGACCAGTTCAACTACAACATAGGTAACCTAGTTCACTACATGGCGCCTTGTCACCAAACTGCTCGATCGTTGACACTATGGCAGTGAACTGCCATCTTTGGTAGATCATCGCCAAGGGAGGCGCTCAGTGACGGATCTCAAGAGTCCAGAAGTGGTCGGCCGCAGCGAGTCGCCGGCCGAGCCGAGCAGGACGATTCGCCCCATACTGTTTTGGTCCGGTGTCGGCGCCGTGTGCGTCGCTGTCGCCACCTACGTCTATACGTCGTGGATCTTTTCCGGAAATGCGGCTCGAGTGGCACCGGGCTCCGATCCGATCCCGGGCGGCACCCAGCTGGCGATGACTGTCTTTCAGATCGCCTGCCCGATACTGGCGCTGATGGCGATCGTCTACGTCGTCCGCAAGAGCCTGCGCGAGCGCCGACTGTGCATCGAGGCCGCCGTGGTGATCGGCTCGACGATCGCATGGTGGCATGACCCATTGATCAACTGGTTCCAGCCGGTTCTGTTCTACAACGCCGGACTGGTCAACTTCGGCAATTGGATGGAGAACGTCCCCGGATCGCTCAGTCCCGGAAGCCGTTTCATGGTCGAGCCCGTGCTGATGATCGGCATGATCTACGTCTGGATGCCTCTGGCGATGGGCAAGATCGCACGGTGGGCCATGGGCCGCGCGCGGCGTCGATGGCCGATGCTTGGGCCCGTCCGGACGTTCTGCTGCGGCTGGCTTGCGGTGTACGTCATCGAGTTTCCACTCGAGATCTTCGCCGTGCATCACGGCCTCGTCGCGTATCCGGCGTCGATCCCCGGTGTCACGCTCTGGGCCGGGCAGACGGTGCAGATACCGCTCTACGGTCCCATCCTCTGGTCTCTGGTGCTGAGTTCGAGCGGGGCACTGATGTTCTTCCGCAACCGCAAGGGTCAGATCCGGGTGGAGGCGGGCGTGGAGACGCTGCACTGGGCCGGACCGCGAATCAAGGGACTCCTGCGGGTGCTGGCGGTCACCGGCTTCCTGCACGTGGTGGCGATCGGCGTGTACGACCTCCCGGTGAACTTTGCAGGCTTCTACGCCGGGCCCACCGACACCTACCCGAGCTACCTGCGCACGCAATACTGCGGACCCGATACGCCGCGGGCCTGTCCCGATGGCACCCGTTTCGACGATCCCTAGGTGCGTCCTACTTCAGGACGGCGGGCAGCGCGGCGAACTCCTGGCGGATGATGTCGTCCAGGCCGCGGCCCGGCGCGGTCAGCCACTGGTTCAGTGCGCGCTCCATGAGCAACATCCCGATGGACGCCAGCAGTCGGCATTCGTCGTCCGGCGTCGGAAGGCGTCGCCGGTCGGCGATCACCTTCGCTACCGTCTCGGTATTGGCCGCGTGGTTTCGGCGTTCGCGGCCGAGCAGTACCAGCGATGACGCGACCGCTTCGTGGTACTGCGCGATCCTCTTGCGGATGCGCTTGAGGCCCGGCGCAAGCAACGCGAATGAATTGGCCATCGCCTCGAAGTCGGACAACTCTTCGGGCTGGGCCAGGTACACGCCGCTGACGGCATCGATGAAGTCGTACTCGCCGAAGAAGAGCACCGACTCCTTGGTCGGGAAATACCTGAAGAAGGTCCGCGGTGAAAGACCCGCGCTCTCGGCGATCTGGTCCGTCGTGGTCTCGTCGTAGCCGTTGGCGCTGAACAGATTCAGTGCTGCCTCCAGCAACGCGTTCCTGGTGCGGTCCGCATGTT
>NZ_JBOGDD010001085.1:0-6084 GCF_050701675.1 Mycobacterium sp.
GGTCGGCGACGACCCCGGTTCCCAGGCCTACGTGCGCGGCAAGCACGCCGACTGCGCGAAGGTCGGCATCAACTCGATCCGCCGCGACCTGCCCGCCGACGTCAGCCAGGCCGCCCTCGACGAGACCATCGACGAGCTGAACGCCAACCCCGAGTGCACCGGCTACATCGTGCAGCTGCCACTGTCCCGGCATCTCGACGAGAACGCCGCGCTGGAGCGTGTCGATCCCGCCAAGGACGCCGACGGTCTGCATCCGACCAATCTGGGCAGGCTGGTGCTCAACGAGCCGGCGCCGCTGCCGTGCACGCCGCGCGGCATCGTGCACCTGTTGCGACGATTCGACGTGCAGATCGCGGGCGCACACGTGGTGGTGATCGGCCGCGGCGTGACGGTTGGGCGGCCACTTGGTCTGTTGCTGACGCGCCGCTCCGAGAACGCCACGGTGACGTTGTGCCACACCGGAACTCGAGACCTTCCTGCGCTGACGCGGCAAGCCGACATCATCGTCGCGGCAGTGGGGGTGCCGCACATGGTCACCCCCGAGATGGTGAAGCCGGGTGCGGCCGTTGTCGACGTCGGAGTGAGTCGTGACGAGGCGGGCAAGCTCGTCGGCGACGTGCACCCGGGGGTCTGGGAGGTAGCCGGCCACGTATCGCCGAATCCCGGTGGGGTTGGGCCCCTTACGCGCGCCTTCCTGCTGACCAACGTGGTCGAGCTGGATGAGGCGGCGATGAGTGCTAGCGCGAAGAGCAGAGCGCCGGGGCTGAGTTGACGCCAAGGCAGTTCGCGCACAAGGTGTTCGCGGGGCAGTGGCCCATCCTGTCGGTGGGACTGTTCCTGCTGGTGGCGTTCGGACTCGTCGTGGCGGGCTATTGGCGTCGCGGTGCACTGGTGCTGGCGATCGGCGTCGGCGTCGCGGCGGCGCTGCGTTTCGCGCTCGCCGAGGACCGCGCCGGGCTGCTGGTGGTGCGTACGCGCACCATCGACATCGCCACGACCGCCACCGTCAGCGCAGCCATGCTCTACATCGCGTGGACCATCGACCCGTTGGGCACCAGCTAGCGCTCAGTCTCTTCCGCCGAAATAGCATTCCCTGTCGTTACCGCGCCGGTTTGACGACAGGGAACTCCATTTCGGCGCGCCGAAGCTCACGACAGCGCGATGAGACGCCCAAGTTCGTCGAGAAGTGGCTCCGCCGCGGCGATGTCACCACGCAGATCTCGGTCCTCGTCGTTGCGGGGCAGAGCCGCTGCCAGGGCCAGCGCCCTCCCGAGCACACCTCCGAAGCGGTCCTCGAGCCGACGCTGCCGCAACAGCCTGACGGCCCCGACCAATTCGCAGCACAACAACACCCGGTAGGCCGCGACGGCCCGCTCGAGTTGGTGGACCCCTTGCGAGGCGAACGTGGCGTCCTCCTCTGCGCCTCTCGACAACACGAGGGTCCCGACGGATGCCGGTTGCGCGGCATTGCGGATCTCGGCGATCGCCCCTGCCGCCACGTACTCGACCATCATGAGGCCTGAGGACCCATCCGAATCGGCGGCGAGGAAGGCGTTGCCGCCGTTGGTGTCCGGGTCGTTCAGCATTCTGATCCGCGAATGCGTGATGGGCGCGGTCAACGCCAATGCCAGAGTGGCCCCGTCGAGTTCGAGGGACAGCGATGCCTGGTAGAAGGCGCCGTGATGGACGACCTGATCGCTGTCGACGTCGAACAGCGGATTCTCCTGCGCCGCGTTCAGCGTCCGTTCAAGCTGTGCGACAAACGAATCCAGAGACGTGACGACACTGGCGTGAGCAACCGGATACACCCTCAGCCCGTACGGATCCTGGATCCGCGCTGGCGGGTGATCGCGCCTGCCGTCCTCGTCGAAGAGCGAGCGCAACCGGGTTGCGACTGCCTCCACCCGGGGAGCGGCCGCCGCCCGCGCTGCGGCCGGCGAGAAGGCCGACGGGTTTCCGTCGAGCGCGAGGAAGCTGAGCATGTAGATCACGCTGGAGGCGCGCTCCAGTCGAATCAGCTCGTCGACCGCGAGGCAGCTGCGTCCGACCGTCAGTGCGCTGCTGCTCATGAATGGCAGCGCGCTGTCTGCGCCCCACGGCGGCATCGGTGTCAGCTCCGCAGTGGCTGGCCGTTCGCCGATCAGAGTCAACGCCGTTCCGGCGAGCGCCGCGAGGTCACCGGTTCCGATGGAGGCGTACTGGAGGACTTCCGGTAAGGCGTTCTCGTTGAGCATTCGGACGAGCCCGTCCAAGATGGCCGGATCGAGTCCCGCGCCGGGAACGCAGAGTTGGATGAGGCGCACCGCGAGCATCGAACGCACCGTCCTGGCGGACAACGGGTCGCCCGCGTCGACCGAGTGGCTGCGCAGTAGGCGCATCCCGTAATCCGAGTCGCCGGGCGGGATGGCTGCGATCCGATTGGCTCCGACTCCGGTGGTGCGGCCGTAGGTCGCGTATCGCGTGCTGAGCTCGGCCGCCTGCACGTGTAGCCGGGCGATGGCCCCGACCACCGCTGCGGGAAGCGAGACCTCGGCGCGGCGGTCCGCCAGTGCCACGACGTCACCGATCGTCATGGTCCCGCATAACTCGATCATGCAAAATCTCCTCGTTTTCGACCATGGACGAGCGACGGGACCTATTATCGCCACAGATCAACTGTTCCACTAGTCGAAAGTCAGATTTCATCTGATAGCAACAGCGAAGCGGTTAGGCGAGACGTCGCAGTCGTAGGTTTCGTTTCGAGAGGAGGTCACCTTGGCCGATCAGGCAACCCGGACCGTCGAGCGGGCGCTGGCACTGCTCGCGAGCGTCTGCGATCGCGGCGGGGCCAATCTCGCTGACACCGCGAGGGACTGCGAGCTTGCCCCCAGTACGGCGCTTCGGCTCCTGCGCACCCTGGAGACCACCGGCTTCGTTCGCAAGGACCAGTCCGGCAGGTACCGGCCGGGCAGCCGCATCATCCAACTCGGTGCGCAGGCCCTCAGCGACGTGTCGTTGGTCGACCTCGCCGAACCCGCGATGGAGGAACTCGCCACCGAGACCGGCGAGTCGGTCTATCTCAGCGTCGAGGGCCACGCCGCCACTGCGGTGTACATCAACATCGTCGAGGGCACGCATTCGGTGCGCCACGCCAGCTGGGTCGGCCGGACCGTGCCGCTGGACATCTCGGCGGCCGGACACGCCCTGCGAGGCAAAGTGTCCGAGGACGGGTACGTCGTCGTCGAGCGCGGAGTCGAGACCGACGTCACCGCGATCGCCTGCCCGGTGTACTCCCAGGCTCGGATCGTCGCCGCGATGAGCCTCGTCGTCCCCAGCTACCGGGTCACCGCACGGCAGTCCAAGCGGTACGGCCAAATGTTGGTCGCAGCCACGGCGGACGTCTCCGCCCGGCTGAGTAGTTCCCCCACGCCACGCACTCCAAAAGGACCGTCATGATCACATTCGACCAAGTCTCCAAGGTGTACCCCGACGGGACCGTGGCCGTCGACGATCTCACCATCACGGCGCCCAACGGCAAGATCACCGTCCTGGTCGGGCCTTCCGGGTGCGGAAAGACGACCTCCATGCGGATGATCAACCGCCTTATCGAGCCGAGTTCCGGCACGATCGAACTCGACGGTGTCGACACGCAGACGCTCGACAGGGTCACTCTTCGCCGCAGAATCGGCTACGTCATCCAGAACGCAGGCCTGTTTCCCCATCGCACCGTCGTCGACAACGTGGCCGCCCTTCCTCGCCTGCTCGGCGGGGGCAAGAAGCAAACGCGTTCGGCGGCAATGGAACTGCTTGAGCGTGTCGGTCTCGACGCCAAGTTCGCAGGCCGGTATCCGTGGCAGCTGTCTGGCGGTCAGCAGCAGCGCGTGGGAGTTGCCCGCGCGCTGGCCACCGACCCGCCGTTCCTGTTGATGGACGAACCGTTCAGTGCCGTCGACCCGATCGTGAGGAATCAGCTGCAGGACGAGTTTCTGCGCCTACAGGCCGACATCTCCAAGACGATCGTCATGGTGACGCACGACATCGATGAAGCTCTCAAACTCGGCGATCAGGTTGCGGTGCTACGCGCGGGCGGCACGTTGGCCCAGTCCGCCAGTCCAGCCGATCTGCTGGCCGCACCCAAGGACGCCTTCGTTGCCGACTTCGTCGGGTCGGCACGCGGTTATCGGGCGCTGGGGTTCCACAGTTGCGACGACCTTCTCCCACTCACTGACGAGCCGACCATCACCGTGGGACAACAGGTCTCGACCATTGCGGCCTCCAACGGTCGATGGATCCTGGTGGTCGACGCGGCCAATGCGCCGATCGGCTGGGTCGACACCGCCAGCGTGCAGGGGGACTACGTCGAAGAACGCGACGTCAACCTCAGTGCCACGTCGGCCCACAGGGGTGATCCACTACGGGATCTCCTCAACTCGGCCTTGTCGAGTCCGAGTGGCCGGTGCGTCGTCACCGACGAGTCGGGCACGTTGCTTGGCACAGCCACCGACCACGACGTGATCGATGCGATCAAACGTGCCAAGGACGCGCGGATCGGCGGGCAGGAGCGAAGCGACCGGGGAATCGACGGGGTACCAGCATGAACTGGATATCCTCCAACCTCGATCGCATCCTGGACCTCACCATCAGCCATGTCTGGCTCACGTTGGTGCCGACCATCGTCGGCCTCGTGCTCGCGCTGCCGCTGGGTTGGTGGGCCCATCGATCGGGGCGCGGGTACGCGGCCATCGTCGGAACGGCGGGCCTGCTCTACACCATTCCGTCGCTGGCGCTGTTCATCATCCTGCCGGTCATATTGGGGACGAAGATCCTCGATCCGCTCAACATCGTTGTCGCGCTTACCCTTTACACCCTTGCCCTGCTGGTGCGTGTGGTTGCCGACGGGCTGAGCTCGGTGCCACACGACACCGTGGCCGCCGCCGAGGCCATGGGGTATCGCAGCTGGCAGCGTTTGCTCCTGGTGGAGCTGCCCGTTGCCGTGCCGGTCATCGCGGCGGGACTACGGGTCGCGGTCGTGTCGAACGTCAGCATCGTGACCATGGCTGCGCTGCTTGGCATCCCGCAGCTCGGCTCGCTGTTCACCCAGGGATTCCAACTCAGGCTCTACGTCCCGCTCGTCACCGGTGTCGTGATGTGCGTGGTCCTCGCCGTGATCTTCGACGGTTTGATCATCTGGCTGAACAGACTCGCAACCCCATGGCGGCAAAGGACGGTCACGTCGTGAACATCGTCGGCTGGCTGACTGACCCCACCAACTGGAAGGGTTCGGACGGCATCCCCATGCAGATCGGCTACCACCTGCTGTACTCAGCCATCGCGCTGCTGGCCGCGCTGGTGATCGCGGTCCCGCTGGGCATCGTGATCGGCTACACCGGACGAGGCGAAGCAGTGGTCGCCGGGTTCGCCAACGCATTGCGTGCGCTGCCGACGTTGGGACTGCTGGTGCTGCTCTTCCTAGTCATCTCGCCGGTGGTCACCGGGAAGCTGGTGTACGTCCTGCCCACCATCGTCGTGCTGGTCCTGCTCGCCGTGCCGCCGATACTCACCGGAACCTATGCAGGCATTCAGAATGCCGACCCGGACGCGGTGGGCGCGGCCCGTGGAATGGGTTACACCAAGCGGCAGATCCTGCTCAGGGTTCAACTTCCATGTGCCCTTCCGCTCATGGTCTCCGGAGTCAGAAGCTCCACCCTGCAGATCGTTTCGACGGCCACCATTGCCGCCTACCTCGGCCTGCAGGGGCTCGGCCGGTTCATCCTCGACGGCCGGGCGCAGGCGAACTTCAGTGAGATGGCAGGCGGTGCAATCCTCGTCGCAGTCCTCGCGCTGCTTCTCGAATTCGGCTTCGCCTGGCTCGGTCGGCTCATCGTGTCGCCGGGTCTGCGGCGGACCGCGTCGAAATCAACGTCACCAGTCGTCACGACCGTCCCAGCGGCGGCCGCCGCCTAAGGCGCCGCCCGGTGCCGACAACCATCAGGAGAAACATCATGAAGAACCGCGTCATCCTCTCGGCCTTGGCAGTCAGCTCGGTGCTCGCGTTGTCCGCGTGCGGCGGCGGTGGTGGGAATCCGCTCTCCGGCGGCGGGGACA
>NZ_JBOGDD010001086.1:0-3484 GCF_050701675.1 Mycobacterium sp.
GCTCTGGCGTGTTTCGCCACGTTGGTCAGGGCCTCGGCCACGACGAAGTACGCGACGGATTCGACCTCGTCGGGAAGCCGCCGTGGCAGAAGGACGTTCAGCGTCGTCGGCACACCGGAGGTCTTGATGCGCTGGACCACCGACGACAGTGCGGCATCGAGCCCGCGGTCGTCCAGGATGGTCGGGGCGATGCCACGCACCACGTTTCGCAACTCGACGAGCGCGCTCTTGGCGTCCGCATGCGCCTCGCCGATGAGCTTCTTGGCCTGCGGCAGATCCGTGTCGAGCTTGGTCTGCGCCAGGCCGATGGTCATGGCCAGCGACACCAGTCGGGGCTGGACGCTGTCGTGCAGGTCGCGTTCGATCCGGTGGCGTTCGGTCTGCGCCGATGACACCGCTCCCTGGCGGGCATCGGTGAGTGCGCTGACCTCGTGTTGCAGTGTGGCGGTCGCCGACGGGGAGAGCAGCCAGCGGTCGATGGACGCGTCGACCGCTGGGGCGAACACCACGATGGCGATGGCCGCGACGAGAGCGACAACCGCCAGCACCCACGCCAACGGAGGCGAGATGAACCAACCGCTCACTTGGGCGTCGCTGCGCCTGATCGCCATGGCCACGGCGGGTCCGAGGAAGGCGAACGCGAGCAGCACGACCGCGATTCCCGCTGCCAGCATGTCGTAGGTGAGCCGCAGATAGTGGTGAGCGGCGGCCTTCCAGAACCACGCACTGCTGACGTCGAGCCAGAGTTGGTGCGTCCAGCGTTGGAAACCGTTGTACGGCGAAAGCTTTCGCGTTGGCGCCGGAATCCCGAGTGCGAAGACAGCCTCGCTTCTCACCCGTTCCACCCGCCCGACGCCGCGCACGAGGTAGACGAACAGGACGCTGGCCACGACGAAGCCGACGACCGAAGGGATCGAGGACACGCCGACGATCAGGATCGCCAACGGAATCCAAAACCACACCACCCCAATCGCCGCGCCAGTCAACATCGACGCGGTCGGCACGATGCCGATGTGACGTGTACGGATGGCGTCGGTGAACGGCTCGCCGGCCGCAGCGGCCGAGAACTCTGAGGTGTCTGGCGGGCTTGGAGTGTCTCTGGGGACTGCAACCATGCCATCAACCTAGAGAGTGGCGTCGCCTGCCGGTATGACGTTCTCCCGAGACCTCGGTGGGGGATAACCCCCGCACCGTGAAATGCGCCGATGAGTTTCCCTGGCGCCGCGGGTCTGCCCGGATACAGATCATTCCGTCGAACGAGGAGCGTGCCATGAATGCCGAGACCACCGATGCCCCTTCGCCAACGGCCACCCGGGGTCGCCTCGGCAGCAGAATCGGCGTGGTCATCAGCGTGCTGGTCGGTGCCTTCCTGGTGTTCGACGTCGCAGGCAAGCTCGCCGGCCTGCCGCAGGTGAAGGAGGGTACCGAAGCGCTCGGCTTCCCCGCCGACCAAGCGCTCGTGATGGGAATCGTGTTGGCGGTCTGCGTCATCGTCTATGCGATTCCGCGCACCGCGGTACTCGGTGCGCTCGGCATCACGGCCTACCTTGGCGGAGCCGTCACCGCGAACATGCGGGTGGAGGCGCCGCTGTTCAGTACCGTCCTGTTCGCGGTCTACTTCGGCGTGCTGATGTGGGTCGGGCTGGTGCTGCGTCGCCCCGGGCTGTTGAAGGTGGCGGGCCTGACCCGCTGAAGCACCGCCGGAGATGGTTCCGGCGACATGCCGTCGAGTGCGACGATGTGCACGTCGGATGACGGAGGCGGGATGGGATTCGCACGCAGGGCGGCTTCGATCGGCGTCGCACTTGCCTTGACCGCGGTGCTCGTCGTCCCGACCGCCGCCGGTGAGCCCACCGTTGGCCTCGCGGCCAGCCTGGATACCGCCGTCGCCGCCCAACTGGCGGAGCTAGGCGTGCCAGGGGCGATCGTCGGGCTGTCGATCCCTGGCGAGATCGACTACCTCGACGCGGTCGGCACCCAGGATCGCAATACCGGCGCGCCCATGTCGGTCGACGAGCACTGGCGCATCGGCAGCGTGACCAAGACGTTCACCGGGACCGCGGTGCTCCAGCTGGTCGACCGGGGGCTCATCCGGTTGAGCGACCCGATCTCCCGCTACGTCGACGGAGTGCCCTCCGGTGAGGTGATCACCCTTGACCTCCTCGGCCGGATGCGCAGCGGCCTATACGACTACGTCGGCGACGCAGCGTTGCTCAAGCGGCTCTACGACGACGCACCCGACGGCCCCGACGCGTTCGCGTTCACGTCGCGCGAACTCCTCGACGTCGCCTTCGCGCACCCGCCGAACTTCCCGCCCGGCGCCCAGTACCAGTACTCGAACACCAACTTGGTCTTGCTGGGCATGGTGGTGGAGAGGGTGACGGGCCTGTCACTTGGCGACTACCTGGCGCGCAACGTCTTCGGCCCGATTGGCCTGACGCAGACCAGCTACCCGGCGAATGGACTACTGCAGCAACCCTTCTCCCACGGTTACACCCATGCGCCCGACGGCGCTCTTCTCGATGCCACCCTCTGGAATCCGTCGTGGGCCGACGCCGCGGGCAAGATCGTCTCGAACTACGCGGATCTGAAGCTGTGGGCCGCTGCGGTCGGGACGGGCGCTCTGCTGAGTCCCGAGTCGCAGGCCTCCCGTCTGCGGACGACAGAGATCATCCCCGGCGGCGTGAGCTACGGCTTCGCCATCATGAACGCGAACGGCTGGATCGGGCACAACGGCACCATCCCCGGCTACACGACCGTGGTGCTGTATCTGCCCGAAAGCGACGCGACACTCGTCGTGATGACGAACTCCGATGAGCCGCAAGACCATGCAGCGGGCCGGTTGGCCACCACCGTCACCGAGATCGCGACACCGGACCACGTTTACCGGCTCAGCCCCCCGCCGTCGGCGTCGCCAAGCCAGCCAGGCAACTGAAAGCCTCAACCGCGGCCGTGGAGTCGCGTCGCATGCCAGACTCTGGTCGTGCGTGTCGGAATGACCTTGCCGGTGATGGAGCCCGATCTCGATGCGGCGATGTTGAGGGCGTGGGCCCGCATCGTCGACGACGGCCCGTTCTCATCGCTGTGCTGGGGCGAGCGCATCGCGTTCAGCAACCCCGACTCCCTGACGCTGCTCGGCGCCATGTCGGCATGGACCGACCGGGTGGAGCTGGTGACGACCGTCATCGTCCCCCAACTCCACGATCCGGTGATGTTGGCCACGGCGCTGGCGACGAGCGACATGCTCAGTGGCGGGAGGCTCACCGTCGGCCTCGGTGTCGGGGGCCGCGAAGAGGACTACAGCGCCGTCGGCGCAGACACCTCCACGCAGACGATGCGCGGAATGGCCGAGCGCGTCGCGGTCATGAAGAGAGTGTGGTCCGGTGAGAAGGTCACCGAGTCCGTCCTTCCCGTCGGACCCGCACCGGTGCGGTCGGGAGGCCCACGGCTACGGGTCGGCACGATCGGCCCGAAGACGGTACGC
>NZ_JBOGDD010001087.1:0-4800 GCF_050701675.1 Mycobacterium sp.
AGATCACCCTCGACTCCTACGGCTCGAACCCCGAGATGATCGCCAAGCTCAGCGCGGCGAAGGGCACGACGGGCTACGACATCTGCGTGCCCACCCACTCGAACATTCAACAGATGGCGACCGCCGGGCTGCTCACCGAGCTCGACCACTCCAGGCTGCAAAACATGAAGAACCTCAATGCAAAAGTCGTCAACACGCCTTTCGACCCTGGCAACAAGTACAGCGTCTGTAAGGACTGGGGCTCGACGGGTTACGTCTACGACACCACCGTCATCAAGCGCGACCTGACATCGTGGGTCGACTTCCTCGACGCCGCGCAGAAAGAGGCATCTGGGAGCATGTCGCTCCTCGAAGACCAGAGCGAGGTGGCGTTCACCTACTTCTACGCCAACGGAATCGACGAGAACACAACCGATCCCGCCCACATTGCGGCCTACCGCTCCTTCATCATCGACAAGATCGCCCCGCACGTGCAGGCCTTCGAGTCGTCGACCAACGCCTCCATCTCCTCCTCGGCCCGCACCCTGATTCACTGCTGGAACGGAGACGCTCGCCTGGGCATACTCGCCAACGCCGAACCCGACAGGTACAAGTGGGTCTGGCCGTCGGAGGGCGCAAACCTCTGGCAGGACAACTGGGCCATCGTCAAGGGTGCACCACACGAAGACGCTGCGTACGACTTCATCAACTACGTGCTCGACCCGGTCGTCTCCCTCAAGGAGCTCCTCTACATCGGCTACAACACCGGGATCGAAGGCATCGAGGCGACAGCCAAGAAGGCCGATATCAAGCGGCCCGACTTGGTCTTCATCAGCGATGACATCATGAAGAAGCTCGTCTACAGCCAAATGACGTCGGCTGAGGGCACGATCATCGGCATCTACGACGAGCTAAAGGCCGCGGCGGGCAAGTGACCGTCTTGGAGGAACGCCCGGGGCAGGTGCCGAATGCGGCGGATGCGCAGCCCTCGCGACGACGGCTGCGGCTGCCACGCGGACTCGGCGCCCTGCCGATCAGCGTGTGGATGCTGCTGTTCTTCATCCTGCCCTTCGGACTCGTGGTCTGGTACAGCTTCGGATACAAACCGGGCATCTACACGACCCATGCCAACGACATCCTCTCGTTGGACCGATATGGCGAGGCTGCCTCGCCAGCGTTCTTTGCGATCTTCGTTCGCACGCTGAAGATCGCCGTCAAGGGAACGGTGCTGTGCCTGGTGATCGCCTTTCCGATGGCGTACTGGATGGCTGTCAAGCTGGCTCCAAAGTGGCGGGGTGTCGTGTTGGCCCTGGTACTCATCCCGTACTGGACCAACTTTCTCGTTCGCACCATCGGTTGGCAAATCTCGCTGAGTCCAACGGGTTTCGTGTCGAAGCTGCTGCAGTGGGCCAACCTGACCCACGGACCGCTGCACGTGCTGTACACCTCGGCTGCGGTTCAGCTCGGCGTGGTCTACAACTATTTACCGCTGATGATCCTTCCGTTGTACGTGGCGCTGGAACGACTCGATCCGAAGCTGCTCGAGGCCAGCCGCGACCTCGGCGGAACGGCGTGGGACACGCTCTGCCGCATTACAATTCCGCTGGCTGCCCCGGGCGTGACCGCCGGAATGCTGTTGGTCTTCGTCCCGCTGATGGGCGACTACATCACCCCAACCGTTCTCGGTGGGGCCAGCGGCAGCATGGTCGGTCAGATGGTCGCCGCCCAGTTCCAGAGCGCGCAAAACTGGGCGCTCGGCGCGGCGATGGCCGTGTTGCTGATGCTGGCCATCTTTGGCACGAGCGCCGTTGTCGGCGGCCTTCTCAAGGTGGTCAGTCGCGTCGCCACCGCCATGACATCCCTGAAACTCCCGGCGAAGGAGCTCTCGTGACCGTCGCAGCCAAGGTGGCGGGTTCCCCCCGGCGGCACAGTCGGCGCAGGCTCCGTCCCGCCGACACGTTCCTGACCGTCTGGGGACTACTGGGTCTGGCGTTCCTCTTCTTCCCGATCGTCGTCATCGTGGTGTTCTCGTTCAACTCAGGGCGCACCCTGCAGACGTTCGACGGAGTCGGCATGGAGGCGTACGTCGCGGCCCTGACCAACCCGGCGATCACCAACTCGATCATCGTTTCGTTGATCACCGCCACCGGCACCGCTGTCGTAGCCACCCTGCTCGGCACCTTCGCCGGAATCGCACTGACCCGTCGGCCCGGCTGGTGGGCGCCTGGGCTGCTCGTGCTGCTGGGCCTCGTGATGGTGACTCCGGAGATCGTCAGCGCGATCTCGTTGCTCCCCTGGTTCGTCACCCTCGGCGTCGACAACGGGCTCGCCGCCTTCAACATCGGTCAGGTGCGCCTCATCATCGCCAACTCCCTATTCGCCAGCGCGGTCGTCACTTTCATCGTGCGGGCCCGGATGACCGGGATGAACGAGACCCTCGAAGAGGCTGCGGCCGACCTGTACGCCCCGCCGTTCCGTCGCTTCACCGACATCACGCTGCCGCTCATCCGCCCCGCCGTCATCTCGGGTGCGCTGCTCGCCTTCACCCTCAGCCTCGACAACACGGTCGTCTCGTCGTTCGTCTCAGTCGCCGGCTCGACGCCGTGGCCGGTGTACATCTTTGCGTCGCTGAAAGCATCGCTGCGGCCGGAGATCGCGGCGATGTCCACGCTGATGCTGGTGCTCACACTGATCGTGCTCGGCGTCGCCGCCCTGATACTCCGCCGAGATCCGGCGGGGTCGGGCAGCGGGGCCGCCGGCCTGACGGACGCGATGGTGGGGCGATGAGCACGGCACCGAACAACGGCGACACCGGACATTCGTCGCGCTCTGGATGAATCTCTCCGCCGAAGGGCGTTCGACGGAAAAGACAGGCGAATTCCGCACTGTCTTCGGGTACGGCCTTCAGGAGGAGAAAAACATGAGCTTGGTCGACGTCTCACACGCCGGCGGCCCCGGGTACGACGAGTTGGTTCCGTCGCGCTATGCACTGAAGGTCGGCGACATCGACGTGCTGGTCATCAGCGACGGAGTACTTCCGATAACCGCCTCGACGATGGCCACCAACGCCGAGCCGGCCGAATACTCAGCCTGGCTCAAGGACATGTTCCTGCCGCCGGAGATCCTCGACTGGCCGTTGAACGTGGCCGTGGTGCGCAGCGGCGGCAAGACCATCCTCATCGATTCCGGGCTGGGGACGGAGTTCCCGGACTTCCCGCGGGCCGGGCAGTTGGCCATGCGACTCGTCGCCGCCGGGGTCGAACCGTCCTCGGTGACCGACGTGGTGCTCACCCACCTGCACATGGACCACATCGGCGGGCTGCTCGTCGACGGACTGCGGAACAAGCTGCGCCCGGACCTGCGGGTGCACGTGACGTCGGCCGAGGCCGAGTTCTGGGAGGCGCCCGACTTCACCCGCACGGTCATGCCAGCGCCGATTCCGGACGTGCTCCGGCGGACTGCCGCGCAGTTCCTGGACGTGTACCGCGGCCAGCTGCGGACGTTCGAGACCGAGTACGAGGTGGCACCTGGCGTGCTGCTCCGCCGTACCGGCGGTCACACCCCCGGCCACAGCATCGTCCGCATCGAGTCCGGCGGTGAGGCATTGACGTTCGCCGGTGACGCCGTGTTCCAGCCCGGGTTCGACAACCCCGAGTGGCAAAACGGCTTCGAACACGACCCCGAGGAATCAGCCCGCGTCCGGGTCCGTCTCTTGAAGGAGCTCGCGGCGAGCGGCGAGCAACTGGTGGCCACTCACCTGTCCTTCCCCTCCGTCTGCCACGTGGCGGTAGCCGGCAACGCCTTCCGATTCGTACCGGCCGTCTGGGATTACTAAAGCGTGTCTACCAATTGTCTGGTGGGCACCGCCGTTCTCGGGCGTTCCGTTGGTTCAGGCCGTGGGGGCGGTGTGAACGTCGGTTCCCGCGTCGTTCGGGCTGGTTCACCGGCACGCGTGGGGTGCTGGTCAGTGCCGTCCCGTCGGCGGGCGTTGGTGGCCCGGCCCCGTTGCTTGGGGGTCCGGGGATCGGAGGGTGAATCGTGGTGGTGTTTCTGGCCCCAAAGGGCCAAATTGACTGCGGCATTCGTGTCGCGATCCGCGCAATACCCGCAACTGCAGGTGAACACCCGATCGGCCAACGTCAGCCCGCTACGGATGATCCCGCAGTGCGAGCACCGCTTGCTGGAGGGATACCACCGGTCAGCCAGTGTGACCGTGCCGTGACGCCACGTTTGTTTGTAGCCGACGATGCGGGCGAACTCGGTCCAGCCGGCATCGGAGATCGCTTGGGCCAGTCGATGGTTTGCCAGCATCCCAGTCACGTGGAGGTCTTCGAGGACGAGTCGGTCGTGGGTCTTGACCAACGCGTTGGCGACCTGGTGCAGGAAATGGCGTCGCACGTTCGCGACGTGATGATGGTGACGCCGCAGCCTGGCGGCGGCGTCACGGCGGTTGCGTGATCCTCTCTGTGTGCGCGACAACGACTTCGCCAGTCGCCGTTGCTTCGTCATGCCGGCCGCGAGCGCTCGTGGGGCTTCGGTGATCCGGGCGACTTCGGTGCCGTCGAGGTGGGCGGCGACCAGGATCGCCGACCTCCTGGCTGTCGTGTGTTTGTTGCGCAGCCGAAACGACGGCATCGTCGCGGTCTTCTTCTTGAACCGTGGGAAGCCGACCCGCGTACCGGTGCGGGTGCCGGCACGGGACTGCGACCAGGCTCTCAATGCCCGACCGAGGTCGACGGCGGCTTCCTCGAACACTTGCTGACACACCTGCGATCGCCATGACAGGCCCGTGACCTCATCGTCGGCGACACCGTCGCCGTT
>NZ_JBOGDD010001088.1:0-4978 GCF_050701675.1 Mycobacterium sp.
ACACCGGCCCGTCGGCGAAGCAGCCCAACCGGATCTTGGGCCCCTGCAGGTCGGCCAGTACGCCGACCATGCGGCCGCGTTCGGCGGCGATGGCGCGGACCATGCCGTAGATGGCCGAATGCTCCGCCTGGGTGCCGTGGCTGAAGTTGAGCCTGGCCACGTCCATTCCGGCGTCGATGAGTTCGGCCAGTCGCGACGCAGTGCCGGTGGCAGGCCCCAACGTGCAGACGATCTTTGCGCGGCGGTTCACCATGTTTTCTTCTCCCTTACTGAAGAGCCGGCTGGATAGCCCGCTCACCTGCGCGATCGACCACCGGCGCTCCGGGCGCGCAGGTGCGCGCGAGCAGGTCGGTGGCGGCATGGATGGTGCGCAGCGTGGGGGCGGCCGCGCCCGTCAGGTCGGCCATCTCCACCACTGCCGTCACGATGGCGTCGAGTTCCAGCTGCTTGCCCGCTTCGAGGTCTTGGAGCATGGACGTCTTGTGGTGCCCGACGTTCTCGGCGCCGCGCAAGCGCTTCTCGATGGAGATGTCCGGGGTGGCGCCGACCCTTCCTGCAATGTCGAGCGTCTCCTCCATCAGTTGGATCACCACTTGCCGGGTGTGGGGGTTCTGACAGATCTCGACCATCGTCGCTCTGGTCAGCGCGCTGAGCGGGTTGAAGGCGACGTTGCCCATCAGCTTGATCCAGATGTCACTGCGCAGGTCGGCTTCGACGGGGGCCTTCAATCCGCCGGCGATCATGGCTTCGCTCAACGCGTTACAGCGTGGGGACAGCTCCCCCGACGGCTCTCCGATGGAGAACCGGGTGCCCTCGAGGTGACGGATCACCCCCGGCGCCTCGATGGTGGTGGCCGGATACACCACGCAGCCGATGGCGCGCTCGGGCTTCAACACCGCACTGGTTGCACCGCCGGGATCGACGGCCTCGACGCGACGCCCCCGGTAGGGGCCGGGCAGTTCGTGGAAGTACCACCACGGGATGCCGTTCTGCGCCGCGAGCACCGCGGTGTGCTCACCGAGCAGCGGATTCACCAGTGGACCGCAGGACGGGTAGCCGTGGGCCTTCAACCCGAGGAAGACGTAGTCGACGGGCCCGATCTCGGCAGGGTCGTCCGTGGCGTTGGGGTGGGCGACGAAGTCGCCACGCGCGCTGAGAACCCGAACCCCGTTCTCCCGCATGGCTTGTAGATGGGCGTTGCGGGCGATGAGGTGAACCTCGGCCCCACCGCGCTGCAACGCGGCACCCCAGTACGCGCCGATCGCTCCGGCACCGACGACTGCAATCTTCACGGCGACTCCTCTATTGGATACTGTATGCATAGCTCGATCGCGAGCTCGGACCCCTCGCGTCGAGCGCAGTGGAGCCACTCAATGGTTGCATACAATATGCAATTGCCCTAGCCTTTTTACTGCCGGGCTCGACTGAGCCGCCGGAGGCCTCCACACACCTGCACCGTCTGGAGCGTCCCGACCGGCCACAGCCAGGAGGAGGAGCATGACCCTGATCGGCATCCCGCGGGAATCCGCGGAGGGCGAACGCCGCGTCGCGCTGGTCCCCAAGATCGTCGAGCGGCTTCGTGCCCTCGGGCTCGAAGTCGTCGTGGAGAGCGGGGCCGGAGACGGAGCGCTGATCAGTGACGAGCACTTCGAAAGGGCAGGCGCGACGATCGGTGATCCCTGGCCCGCCGACGTGGTGGTGAAGGTCAACCCACCGAGCTCGGATGAGATCAGCCTGCTCAAGCCAGGATCGGTCCTCATCGGATTCCTGGCTCCGCGGGCGCACCCGGAAGTGGTTGAACGGCTGCGCCTTGCCGACGTGACTGCCTTTGCGGTGGAGGCGATTCCGCGGATTTCGCGGGCGCAGGTGATGGATGCGTTGTCTTCGCAGGCCAACGTGGCGGGATACAAGGCGGTGGTGTTGGCGGCGTCGGAGTCGACGCGGTTCTTTCCGATGTTGACCACAGCGGCGGGCACGGTGAAGCCTGCGACGTTGTTGGTGCTCGGTGTCGGGGTGGCCGGGTTGCAGGCGCTGGCGACCGCAAAGCGGTTGGGGGCGAAGACCACCGGTTATGACGTGCGCCCGGAGGTGGCCGATCAGGTGCGCTCGGTGGGGGCGCAGTGGCTGGACTTGGGGATCGACGCCGCCGGCGAGGGTGGGTATGCCCGCGAGTTGACCGACGAAGAACGCGCCAGGCAGCAGAAGGCGCTGGAGCAGGCGATCACCCGCTTCGACGTAGTCATCACCACCGCCCTGGTGCCGGGACGTCCCGCGCCGCGGTTGGTGACCGCCGCCGCGGTGGCGGGGATGACGTCCGGCAGCGTGGTGATCGACCTGGCCGGGGAGACCGGCGGCAACTGCGAGTTGACCGAGCCTGGTCAGACCGTGGTCCGCCACGGGGTGACGATCGCCTCGCCGCTGAACCTGCCCGCCACGATGCCCGAGCATGCCAGCGAGCTGTACGCCAAGAACGTCACCGCCCTGCTCGAGCTGTTGATCACCGACGGCGTGCTCGCGCCCGACTTCGACGACGAAGTGGTTGCCGCTTCCTGCGTCACCCGAGAGAAGAAGGACGCCTCCTGATGTATGACCAGTTGTTGGCCAATATCGCGATCCTGGTGCTTGCCGGGTTCGTCGGGTTCGCCGTCATCTCCAAGGTGCCCAACACCTTGCACACCCCGCTGATGTCGGGCACCAACGCGATCCACGGCATCGTGGTGCTTGGGGCGTTGATCGTGCTGGGCAACCTCCCCGCCGACGCGGGCTGGGGGGTGCGGATCATCGCGTTCGTCGCGCTGATCTTCGGCACCCTGAACGTGATCGGCGGGTTCCTGGTCACCGACCGGATGCTGAGCATGTTCAAGTCCCGCAAGCCCGTTGCCGAGAAGGCCGAGGTCCAGAAGTGACGTACCTCGTCGACGGCCTCTACGTCCTTGCGTTCGGCCTGTTCATCCTCGGCTTGTCGGGCCTGACCGGACCCAAGACTGCGGTGCGGGGCAACTGGATCGCCGCGACCGGCATGGGCATCGCCGTGGTGGCGACGTTGATCTCGGTGCGTGACACCGCCGCGGTCAACTGGATCCTGATCGCCGCCGGGTTGGGGATCGGGGTGGTCCTGGGAGTGCCGCCGGCGAAGAAGACCAAGATGACGGCGATGCCGCAGCTGGTCGCCTTGTTCAACGGTGTCGGTGGCGGCACGGTCGCGCTGATCGCGTGGGCGGAGTTCATCGAAACCGACGGGTTCAGCGAGGTCCACCAAACCCCTTCGGTGGCGCTGGTGGTGGGATCGCTGTTCGCGGCGGTCATCGGCTCGGTGTCGTTCTGGGGCTCGCTGGTGGCGTTCCTCAAACTGCAGGAATCGATCCCCAAGAACCTCGAGAAGCGACTCGTCAAGTCCGCCAAGATCTTCCAGGCCTCCAACGTTGTGCTGCTGATCGCCGCGGTGGCGGCGGCGGTGTACATCGGGGTGCACGCCGGCCCCGGTGCGGGCAGCCCGGGCTGGCTGATCGTGGGGGTGCTGATCCTGGCGGGGATCATGGGCCTGTTCGTGGTGTTCCCGATCGGCGGCGCGGACATGCCGGTGGTCATCTCCCTGCTCAACGCGATGACCGGCCTGTCAGCCGCGGCAGCCGGTCTGGCGTTGAACAACACCGCGATGATCGTCGCGGGCATGATCGTCGGCGCCTCGGGCAGCATCTTGACCAACCTGATGGCCGTGGCGATGAACCGCTCCATCCCGGCGATCGTGTTCGGCGCCTTCGGCGCCGATAGCGCTGCCGCGGCCGCCACCGGCGGTGAGCAGGGCACCGTGAAGGCCACCAGCGCCGCCGATGCGGCGATCCAGATGGCGTATGCCAACCAGGTGATCGTGGTGCCTGGCTACGGGCTGGCCGTGGCCCAGGCCCAGCACACCGTCAAGGAGATGGCGTCGTTGCTGGAGGCCAAGGGGGTCGAGGTGAAGTACGCCATCCACCCGGTCGCGGGCCGCATGCCAGGACACATGAACGTGCTGCTGGCCGAGGCCGACGTCGACTACGACGCGATGAAGGAAATGGACGACGTCAACGGTGAGTTCGCCCGCACCGACGTCACCATCGTCATCGGCGCCAACGACGTCACCAACCCCGCCGCACGCAACGACCCGAGCTCACCCATTCACGGCATGCCGATCCTCAACGTCGACCAATCCCGCTCGGTCATCGTGCTCAAACGATCGATGTCCTCGGGCTACGCCGGCATCGAGAACCCACTGTTCTTCCTCGACCAAACCTCGATGCTCTTCGGCGACGCCAAGAAATCCGTCGGCGCCCTCACCGAGGAACTCAAGGCGCTGTGAGCGCGGGCGGGTCCGTCACCACCGGCCCCATCACCGGCAGTACGAAGTACCACAGGAACCTCGTCGACGTGGCGGGCGCCAGGGTGCCGTTCCGGCGGGTGCATCTCTCCGATGGGCAGCACCTGGACCTCTACGACACCTCTGGCCCGTACACCGACGCCGACGCGGTGATCGACCTGACGGCAGGTCTGCGGCCACGGCCCGGCGTGATCGCAGACCGCGGCACGCAGTTGCAGCGGGCGCGGACCGGGGAGGTCACCGCCGAGATGGCGTTCATCGCCGTCCGCGAGGGAGTGCGGCCCAAGCTGGTGCGCGACGAGGTGGCCGCGGGACGGGCGGTCATCCCGGCCAACCACCACCACCCCGAGAGCGAGCCGATGGTCATCGGCAAGGCGTTCGGGGTGAAGATCAACGCAAACGTCCGCAACTCGGTGGTCACGTCCTCGGTCACCGAGCAGATCGACGAGATGGTGTGGGCCACCCGCTGGGGCGCCGACACCATCACCGACCTCTGCACGGGGTCCGCCGGCCACACCAGCCGCAACTGGATCCTGCGCAACTCGCCAGTACCGCTCGGCACGGTGCCGATCCATCAGGCCCTCGAGAAGGTCGACGGCGATCCCGTCGCCCTGACCTGGGAGG
>NZ_JBOGDD010001089.1:0-14017 GCF_050701675.1 Mycobacterium sp.
GTCTGGACCTGGTCAGAGCGCTCTGACCCACGCGGCGGCAGCCGCGACGGTCGACACCGTGTGGACGCCCTCGGGAAGTGCCGGCCGGTCGACCATCACGACGGGAATTCCCAGCTCGTCGGCGGCGTCCACCTTGGAGCGCGTCATGTCACCACCGCTGTTCTTCGTCACCAGGGCCTCGATGCCGTAGTCCGCCAACAACTTCCGCTCATCGGCGTAGCGGTACGGGCCGCGGGAGAGCAGCAGTTCGTGTCGCCTTGGCAGGGCATCGCCCTCCGGCGCGGTCACCGCCCGGATCAAGAACCACGCGTCGACGCCCGCGAACGCGGCACTCCCCGAACGCCCCGTGGTCAGGAACACCCGCGAAAACTGCTTCCGCGCAACGACGTCCGCAGCGGCGACGTCCGAGTCGACCACGATCGCGCCACCTTGGGGCCACGCCGGCCTGGCCAGGACGACGTGCGGCACGCCCAACTCCCGGCACGCCGCGGCGGCGTTGGCCGTGATCGTGGCGGCGAACGGGTGGGTGGCGTCGACCACCGCATCGACCCGATCATCACGCAGCCAGCGGCCGATTCCGTCGGCTCCCCCGAACCCGCCGATGCGGACCTCACCGACCGGCAGCGCCGGATCGGGAACCCGGCCTGCGAGCGAGCTCAGCACCCGAACGTCCGGATGCAACTCGGCGGCGAGCTTGCGCGCCTCCGCCGTGCCGCCGAGCAGCAGTATCCGCACTAGTGCCTGCTCCCGCGCCGTCGCGCGGGCGAATACAGGTAGCTGTCGGCGAATCCGTCGGCGGCGAGAACGTCGCCGACGATGATGACGGCGGTGCGGGTGACACCCGCGGCACGCACCTCCTCGGCGAGCTCGCCAAGACCGCATCTGAGCACCTTCTCCTGCGGCCACGACGCGAAGGCGACCACCGCGCAGGGAGTTTCGGGGCCGTACCCGCCCGCGAGGAGGTCGGGCACGATCGCGTCGATCTGCGCGGCCGCCAGGTGCAGCACCAGCGTGGCCCCTGGCGCCGACAGCGAGCGCAGGTCCTCCCCTTCCGGCATCGCGGTCGACAGGGTCGCGACCCTCGTCAACGTAACGGTCTGCGCAACCCCCGGCGCCGTGAGCTCTCGGCCGAGGGCAGCCGCTGCGGCAGCGAAGGCGGGCACGCCGGGCACGACTTCGTAGTCGACCCCTTTCGCGTCGAGTCGGCGGCACTGCTCGGCGAGCGCGCTGTAGATCGACGGGTCGCCGGAGTGAAGTCGGGCCACGTCGAGACCCGCGGAGTGGGCGTCGGTGAGCTCCGCGACGATCTGATCCAGCGTCAGTGGCCCGGTGTCGATCACGCGTGCGTCCGGCGGGCAGAGTGCCAGCAGGTCCTCGGGCATGATCGAGCCTGCATAGAGACACACGGGGCACCGTTTGAGCAGCCGCTCGCCGCGGACGGTGATGAGATCGGCAGCACCGGGACCCGCGCCGATGAAGTAGACGGTCATCGCTTGGTCACCGCCCACTGGGTGACGGGCATCGCTGGGCGCCAGCCGGTGAAGTCGCCGACGGGTTCACCGCGATAGTGCTGGAACCGACGGAGCTCACCGCCGACGCGCGAATACCACTGCGCGAGCATGGCTTCGGACTCGACCGTGACCGCATTGGCGACGAGACGGCCACCGACGGGAAGCCGTTCGAAACAGGCGTCGAGCAGCCCGGGCTGGGTCAGCCCGCCGCCCACGAAGATCACCGAGGGCGCCTGCTCCGCGTCGAACGCCGCTGGCGCGCCCAAGCGCACGTCGACGTGGACGCCGAATGCGTGCGCATTCTCGGCGATGCGGTTGCGGCGCACCTCATCGCGTTCGAACGCCACGGCCCGGCAGCCAGGTCCGCTGCGGCTCCACTCGATCGCGATACTGCCCGAACCCGAACCCACGTCCCACAGCAGCTCGCCGGGCCGTGGCGCCAACGCGGCCAACGTCACCGCGCGCATCGACTGCTTGGTGAGCTGCCCGTCGTGTGCGAACGCGTCATCGGGCAACGCGGCAAACCGCCGATCCTCCGGCAGGTAGCGCACGGCCATCACGTTGAGTGAGTCCACGTCCCCCGGCGGCCGGGCCGCCCACTCTCGGGCGGTGGCCGAGCGACGCAGTTCCCTTGGCCCGCCGAGTTGTTCGAGCACGGTCATCTCCGAGTCCCCCCGTCCTGTCGTGGTGAGCAGCTTCGCCAGCGCGGCTGGACTGGTTGCGTCGCGAGACAACACGACGGCCCGGCCGCCGCGGCGCACCGCCGTATGGGGGGCGGCCGTGACGAGGCTGATCACCTCGGTGTCCTGCACCGCCCAGCCAACCCGTGAACACGCCAACGTCACCGACGAGACGTGCGGCAGGACGGCGACCACGTCCGGTCCGTGCAGGCGGATGAGCGCGTTCCCGACCCCGTGCAGCAGCGGGTCACCGCTGGCGACGACGTGTACGTCGCCCTCGGTCTCGTCGAGCAGGGTACGCAGAGCGGGCAGCATCGGCGATGGCCACGAACGCCTCGCTGCGGAGATGCTTTCGTCGAGCAGGTCGAGTTGGCGTCGCGAGCCGTAAACGACCGTCGCCCTCATCAATTCGTTCCGCGACGACGGCGGCAGCCCCGCCATCCCGTCCGCGCCAATGCCGACCACGATGATCATCGCGACAACCTGCGCCACACCGACCGCGGCATCGACCGCAGCCCGAACGCGAGCAGCGCGAGCGACCGAGGTACCCAGATCTCGCTGCGCCCCTTGGCCAGTGCCCGCGCCGCCGCGTCGGCCACCTGCTGCGGTGTGCTCGACAGCGGCGCGGGTGACAGGCCCTTGGTCATCCGGCCGACGACGAAGCCGGGACGGACGAGCAACAGCCGAACCCCGGAGCCGTGCAGCGCGTCGGTCAGTCCGCGCGCGAACCCGTCCAAGCCGGCCTTGGCCGAGCCGTACACGTAGTTTGCCCTGCGCACGCGGGCACCCGCCACCGACGAGAACACCACGATGGCGCCCCCGCCCGCCGATCGCATCGTGGCGGCCAGCACCGTCAGCAGGCTCACCTGCGCGGTGAAGTCGGTGTGCACGATCGCGGCGGCGTGGGCGGCATCGACCTCGGCACGGGTCTGCTCACCCAGGATTCCGAACGCCAACACCGCGACCCCGATCGGACCGTGCTCGGCGACGATCGAGGAGACGAGCGGTCCGTGCGAGGCGAGGTCGTCGGCGTCGAACTCCGCGACGCGAACACCGGCGGCGCCCGCCGCCGTCACCGCGGCGATCTCGTCGGTCAGCCGGTCGGCGCCCCGCGCGGCGAGCACGACGGTGTTGCCCCGAGCCAACCGAGTCGCCAACTCGAGCCCGATTTCGCTGCGCCCGCCGAAAACAACCACCACGCGAGTGTCAGCCGTGTCCTCCATGGCTGCGATTATGTCCTGCGCTAGGTTGGACACCGATGGCGAAGGCAACTACGCGGCTCACCAACGACGCGCTGGCGTTCCTGACCGAACGGCATCTCGCCATGCTGACCACCCTTCGCGCGGACAATTCACCGCACGTCGTCGCGGTCGGATTCACGTTCGACCCCAAGACGCACGTCGCGCGAGTCATCACGACCGGTGGCTCGCAGAAGGCGGTCAACGCCGATCAGCGCGGGATGGCCGTACTCAGCCAGGTCGACGGCGCCCGCTGGTTGTCGTTGGAGGGCAGCTCGTCGGTGAACGCCGACCCCGACGCGGTCCGCGACGCCGAACTGCGATACGCCCAGCGCTACCGCACCCCGAGGGTCAACCCGCGGCGCGTGGTGATCGAGGTGCGGATCGAACGGGTGCTCGGGTCCTCGGAACTCCTGGATCGCGGCCGCGACGCCTGACGCTGGCGCCAGAATGGAGCCATGACGAGCGTGCAGATCAAGGACGTTCCGGAGGAGACACTCGCGGTCTTACGGCGGCGCGCAGCACACGCACACCAGTCGCTTCAGGAATACCTGCTTACCCGGTTGATCGAGGAAGCGCGGATGCCCACGGTAGAGGAAGTGCTCGAGCGGGTCGCTGGCCGCACGGGCGGCTCGGTGCCGCTGTCGGCCGCCGTGGAGGCAATCCGGAGGGAACGTGATCGTGGTTGATACCAGCGCCTTGGCGGTCAGACCGGAACCACCAGCAGTTCGTGCGGGCGCTCGTTGACCGACGTCGCCCCGTCCGCGGTGACGATCACGATGTCCTCGATGCGGGCACCCCATTCGCCTGCGAAGTAGATGCCGGGCTCGACGCTGAACGCCATGCCCTCCTCGAGCGACAGGTCGTTTCCCGCGACGATGTAGGGCTCCTCGTGCACCGACAGCCCGATCCCGTGCCCGGTGCGGTGCACGAACGCCTCCGCCAATCCCTCGGCGGCCAGGACGTCGCGGGCGGCCGCGTCGACCTGCTCTGCGGTGACTCCCGGCCGCACGGCTGCCACCGCCGCACGCTGGGCTCGCTGTAGCGCCGAATAGCGCCTCGCCACGTCACCGTCCGGTTCGCCGATGCTGTACGTCCTGGTCGAGTCCGAGTTGTAGCCGGGCTCGTAGGGCCCGCCGATGTCGACGACGACGATGTCGCCAACCACCAGCTGACGGTCGGAGCACTCGTGGTGCGGATCGGCGCCGTTGGGACCCGACCCCACGATGATGAAGGCGACTTCCGAATGCCCTTCGGCGACAATGGCTTCGGCGATGTCGGCGGCGACGTCGGCCTCGGTGCGGCCCGGCACCAGGAATCCGGGCACCCTGGCATGGACGCGGTCGATCGCTGCTCCGGCCTCGTGCAGCGCCTTGATCTCCGCGTCGTCCTTGATCATCCGCAGCCGCCGCAGCACGTCGGTGGCCAGCACCGGAACGACGCCGAACACCTCCGCCAACGGCAACAGGTGCAGCGCGGGCATGGAATCGGTCACGGCCGCGGCGACCCGGCCACCCCCCAGTGCGTCGGCGACCAGTCGGTACGGGTCGTCGCCATCGACCCAATCCCGCACCGCCAGACCCAGTTCGGTCACCGCGGACTCCTTGAGCGACGCCAGCTCCATGCGAGGCACGACGACGGTGGGCTCACCGTCGCTGGGCAGCACCAGGGCGGTCAACCGCTCGAAGGTCTGACCGCGCGACCCGACGAGGTAGCGAAGGTCGTACCCCGGGGTGATGACCAGACCGGCGAGCCCGGCTTCGGCCGCCGCGGCGGTGGCCGCCCGCAGTCGGCCCGCGTAGACGTCGGTGCTGAATCGGTCGGAAGTCATGGCGTCGAGGTTAATCGGCGTGGCGATAACTGGCGACCTCGATCAGGTTGCCGTCCGGATCCCGGCAGTAGTGCGACGTCATCGGGCCGAGAGCGCCGGTCTTGGTGACCGGCCCCTCGGTGATCTCGACACCAGACTCGCGCAGGTGCGCCCCGATCGCGTCGGGATGCGCGTCCGCGATGAAGCAGAGGTCCAGGGTGCCCGGCTGATCCACCGCCGCCGTCACCCAGTTCTGCGCGCCGGTGGGTCGCAGGTTGAGCTTCTGATCACCGAACCGCAACGCGGTCCGGCCCCCGGCGAACGTCTCGCGTTTCATGCCGAGCACCCGGACGTACCAGTCCGCGGTGGCCTCGACGTCACGGCAGTTGACGACGACGTGATCGATGCGGTCGACGGTGAAGGTCATACCCCACGCTACTGTCACTCGAATGGTGCGTGACATCCGCGATCTCACCGACGAGCGCGACGCCTACGCCGACGAACTGGGCCGGCGCTGGGGTGGTCTGCTCAGTTATCGCTACATCGGCCGCCAGTACGCGTCGATGGACCCACGCGCCGTCGAGAACACCGTCACGCTGCGCCACGACATGCGCAACCCGACGGGCGGGCTGCTGCTGGCGGTGCTCGGCATCTCGGCCCCCGAGAGCGGGCACATGTCGGATCTGGAGGCGGTGCCGAACCCCGTCATCCACTCCTGCCAGATCCTCGACCCCGGCCGCGACGTGCGGCGCATCGAGATCGTGTCAGAGGAGCTCAAACGCGGCAGGCAGATGGGCTACAGCCGGGCCAAGATCGTCGATGCCGACCAGCCCGACCGCGTGCTCGCCCTGATCGAGGGCCAGGGCGTCACCATCGGCACGCCCCCGGGCGGCCTGCCGAAGATGGAGGTCGACAACATCGAGGTCGTCGACACACCGGACCTGCCGCCGCTGTGGCGGGTATTCGGAGGCCACCGCCGCGCCGACGAGTGCTGGGCACTTCCCGAACTGTCCGCGGAGGTGGCGTCCCCCGACGCCGCCCTGCACATCGGTCCCCAGTTCGTCATCCTCGAGACCGCCGCCGCCGATGCCGCCGCGGCAGTGGTGAACACGGATCTGCTGCAGGGCGTGTCGTCACACGTGATGTTCCTCGCGCGGGGCAAGGTCGGCCCGTTCCGGGTGCAGGCGGAACCGTTGACGGGCGCCGACGGTGCGGTAGCGGTCAGGGTCGTGCTGCACGACGAAGGCAGCGACGACAAGCCGATCACCGCAGGCTCCTACCTCTTCCGAATCGAGACGCACCGATGACCGCACCCGTGATGCTGCTCGACGGCGCCAGCATGTGGTTCCGTTCCTTCTTCGGCGTCCCGTCCTCGATCACGGCACCCGACGGACGGCCGGTGAACGCCCTGCGCGGGTTCCTCGACACCGTGGCGACGCTGGTCACCCGGGAACGCCCGGCCCGGCTGGTGGTCTGCCTCGACCTCGACTGGCGGCCCCAGTGGCGGGTGGATCTGATCCCCTCGTACAAGGCGCACCGCGTCGAGGAGGAACGCTCGGGCGCCCAACCGGACGTCGAGGAAGTGCCCGACGACCTGACCCCGCAGGTCGACATGATCATGGCGATGCTCGACGCCTTCGGCATCGCCACCGCGGGCGCCGAAGGTTTCGAGGCCGACGACGTCCTCGGCACCCTGGCGGCCAGAGAGCGACGCGACCCCGTGGTCGTGGTCAGCGGCGACCGGGATCTGCTCCAGCTGGTCGCCGACGAACCGGTATCGGTCAGGGTGTTCTACATCGGGCGCGGACTGGCAAGGGCGACGATGTTCGGCCCAGAAGAGGTGGCCGAACAGTACGGCGTGCCCGTCGACCGCGCCGGCGCCGCCTACGCGGAACTGGCCCTGCTGCGGGGGGACCCGTCCGACGGCCTGCCAGGGGTCGCCGGCGTCGGCGAGAAGACGGCGGCCACGCTGCTCGGCCAGCACGGTTCACTCCAGCGGATCATGTCGGCGGCGGCCGATCCGTCGTCGAAAATGCCTGCGGCGCAGCGTAAGAAGCTGCTGGCGGCGACCGACTACGTGATCGCTGCGGAGCAGGTCGTCCGGGTCGCCACCGATGCGGAGGTCACCATGTCGACCGAGTCTGACGCACTGCCCCTGACCGCCCGGCACCCGCGAAAGGTCGCCGAGCTGGCGGGTGAACTCGGCGTCACGTCATCGATCGCGCGGCTGCAGAAGGCGCTCGACGCGCTGCCCTTCGGCTAGCGGGGCCGACCGACCTCGTAGGTACCGCTGTCGTCCTGGAACGTCACCGTGACCTGGCGCTTGGTGCCGTCGACGCTGACCTCGCAGTCGAACGTGCCACCCTTGACGACCTTGGGGTTCGCCCCGTTGTTGCAGTTGACGCCCTCGACGTTCTTGGCGCCGTAGCCGTTGGTCTGGTCACTGAGGATCTGCTGCACGCCGGTCTGCGCGGCCTTGACGTCGAGGTTGGTGGTCACGAACCAGCCTGGCTTCCAGAAGCCCAGAATGCCGACGACGATCAGGACGATGACCACGAAGGCGCCGATCACGCCGAGGACGACGTTCGCCGACTTCTTCGACCCGTCTGGACCGCCCGTCGACGAGTACGGCGAGAACTGCTGATTGGGGTCGTACTGACCGGGCTGCTGCTGGCCGTACTGCTGGTTCGGGTCGTATTGGCCGGGCTGACCGTACTGCGGCTGCTGTCCGTACTGCCCCGGCGGCTGGCCGTATTGCGGGTAAGACGAGGGGCTGTACGCGGTGGGCTGCTGGCCGTACTGCTGGTTCGGGTCGTACTGGCCGGACTGACCGTATTGCGGCTGCTGGTACGGCTGGCCGCCGTAGGCGGGGGGCTGCTGCCCGTACGCGGGAGGCTGCTGCCCCCACGCAGGCTGCTCGGTCGGCGCCTGTTCAGGAGTCTGGGGCTGCTGCCACGCGGGGTCGGCGGGCTGCTGACCCGCCCACGGCTGAGTGGGGTCGGATCCCTGCGGTCCGCTCATCGTCACTCCTAGGTGCGTCTTCTCGTCGAATCTGAAACTTCTGCAAAAGACTACCCTGCGTCAACGGCGACGACGCCGCGCCGAATCGCGCCGATCGCGCGTTTCGCTCCTGCCCGCAACTCCGGTGTCGGGGCGGCATTTCGCACCTGGTCGAGGAGATCGAGCACCTGTCGGCACCACCGGACGAAATCGCCTGCAGACAGCGGTGATCCGGTACCCGAGGCGTCGGAGGCAGCCAACGACGCCGACAGATCACCCGTCGTCGCCCAGCGGTGAACGGCCGCCACGAAACCCGGATCGGGCTCGCGACTCGCCGGCAGGCGGTGACGCTGCTCGTCGGCCCTGATCTCCGACCACGACCTGCGGGTCTGTGACAGCGCGCGCCGCATGCCGGGTGTCGCCCCCTCCACGACCGGTGACGCGCCCGGCGTGTCACCGCGCGACTCGAACAGCACGGAGGACACCACCGCGGCCAGCTCCGCGGCATCCAGACCGTTCCAGGTGCCGCTTCTCAGACACTCCGCGACCAGCAGATCGCTTTCACTGTAGATGCGCGCCAGCAGCAGACCGTCGGTGGTGACCTTGAGGTCGCCGCCCTCGATCGGCTCGATGAAGCCGCGCTCGGTCAGCAGCAGCACGATTCTGTCGAACGTGCGCGCCAACGAATTGGTCGCTGCCGCAACCTTCTTCTGGATCTCGGCGTTGTCCCGCTCGATCCGCAGGAAGCGCTCCGCGATGCGGATCTGCGCGTCACGGTCGGCGAGGTGGTGCGCGGGATGGGCGCGCAACTGCTCGCGCATCGCGGCCAGATCCGGATCCACGTCGTGGTCTGCGTCGCGAGGCAGCTGGCCACGCTTGGGCCTTCCGGCAGGCACGGGCAGACCCGCCGCCGCCGACCGCAATGCGGACGCGACGTCGCGACGGACCCTCGGCTGCCGGTGCTCGACGCGCTTGGGCAACGTCATCGACCCCACCCGCGCGGAGGATCCACTGAAGTCCGTCGACGAAATGCGGCCTGCCCAACGATCTTCGGTCAGCACCAGCGGCCTGGGGTCCTCACGGTCGCCCGCCGGTTCGAGCACCACGGCGAGCCCGCCGCGGCGGCCCTGCCCGATCGTGATGATGTCACCACGGCGCAGCGCGGCCAGCGCGTCGTTGGCCGCGTTCCGCCGTTGCAGCCGCGATGCCCTGGACTGCGCCCGCTCACGCTCGGAGATCGTCGCGCGCAGCCGCGCGTACGCGAGGATCGGAGCGTCCCTGCCACCGAAGTCGGCGGCGAGCTCGTCCATCATCCGTTCACCGCGGGACACCCCACGAACCAGTCCGACCACCGAACGGTCCGCCTGGAACTGGGCGAACGACCGCTCCAACAGCTGATGCGCCTGTTCCGGGCCCATGTGGTGCGTCAGGTTGATCGTCATGTTGTACGACGGCGCGAACGAGCTGCGCAGCGGAAACGTCCGGGTGGACGCCAGCCCCGCGACGTCGGCGGGCTCCACGTCGGGGTGCCACAGCACCACGGCATGCCCCTCGACGTCGATGCCGCGTCGGCCCGCCCGGCCCGTCAGCTGGGTGTACTCCCCAGGTGTCAGCGGAGCGTGCTGCTCACCGTTGAACTTCACCAGGCGTTCGAGCACGACGGTGCGCGCGGGCATGTTGATCCCCAGCGCGAGTGTCTCCGTGGCGAATACGGCCTTCACCAGTCCCGCGGTGAACAACTCCTCCACGGTGTGGCGGAAGACGGGCAACAGGCCCGCATGGTGGGCGGCCATCCCGCGAAGCAGCCCCTCTCGCCATTCGTAGTAGCCGAGCACCACCAGGTCGGCATCGTCTAGATCGGCACATCGCCTGTCGATCACCTCGGCGATGCGGGTGCGCTCGACGTCCGTCGTCAGCCGTAGGGGTGAACGCAGGCACTGCTTCACCGCCGCATCGCAACCAGCGCGGGAGAACACGAACGTGATCGCGGGCAGCAGGCCCTCGTTGTCGAGGGCGCCGATCACGTCGGGGCGCGACGGCGGCCGGTACATGGTCGGCCGTCCGCGCTGCCCAGGGCGACCACGGTTTCCCGGCCTGCCCCGCGGCTGCCAGTCCGCCAGCCGGTCCGCCTCTCGCCGGTGGGTGATGTGACGGAGCAGCTCCTTGTCCACCAGAGACGGGTCGGCCTTGGCCTCGGTGCCCTCGAACAGATCGAAGAGCCGCTTGCCGACCATCATGTGCTGCCACAGCGGAACGGGCCGGTGCTCGTCGACGACGACGGTGGTGTCACCGCGGACGGTCTGGATCCAGCCGCCGAACTCCTCGGCGTTGCTCACGGTCGCCGACAGGCTGACGAGCCGCACGTCCTCGGGCAGGTGCAGGATCACCTCCTCCCAGACGGCGCCGCGCATCCGGTCGGCGAGGAAGTGCACCTCATCCATGACGACGTGGGAAAGCCCGTGTAGCGCATTGGAGTTCGCGTACAGCATGTTGCGAAGGACCTCGGTGGTCATCACGACGACCGGGGCATCGCCGTTGATCGACTGATCACCGGTGAGCAGGCCGATGCGGGACGCGCCGTACCTGGCGACCAGATCGTTGTGCTTCTGGTTGCTCAGCGCCTTGATCGGCGTGGTGTAGAAGCACTTTCGGCCAGAAGCGAGCGCGAGGTGCACGGCGAACTCACCGACGACGGTCTTGCCCGCGCCCGTCGGGGCGCACACCAGCACACCGTGCCCATTCTCCAGCGCCCTGCAGGCGCGGAGCTGAAAGTCGTCGAGCGAGAACGGCAGCTCCCCCGCGAAGCCGTCGAGCTGGCTGGCCCCCGGCGGCGTCTCAGGTGGCTTGGTCATCGATGCCCAGCCGGGACGGGGTGGACACGGTCGTCGGCGGCTCGACGGGCTCCACGTCACCCAGCGGGGCAGCCATGTCGTCGGGAACGTCCTCGAGCGCGGCGCGGCGGGCCTTGCGCCTGTCGTTGACGCGAGCCACCTGGATGGCGAACTCCAGCAACAACGACAACGCCAATGCCAGCGCCAACATCGAGAACGGATCCGAACCCGGCGTCGCAAAGGCGGCGAACACGAACATGCCGAAGATCAGCCCACGCCGCCAGGCCCTGAGCCGCTCGTAGGGCAGCATGCCGACCAGGTTCAGCATGATGATCAACAGGGGGAACTCGAAGCTGATGCCGAACACCAGAAGCAGGTTGATCAAGAAGCTGAAGTACTGATCACCCGACAGCGCGGTGATCTGGACATCGCTGCCGACGGTGAGCAGGAAGCTCAACGCCTTGGACAGCACCACGTACGCCAGCACGGTGCCGCCGATGAACAGCGCAGCGCCGAAGGCGACGAACACCGACGCGAACCGGCGCTCCTTCTTGTACAGACCAGGCGTGATGAACGCCCACAGCTGATGCAGCCAGACCGGGCAGGCCAGCACGACGCCCGCGGTCAAGGCGACCTTGAGCCGCAGCATGAACTGGTCGAATGGCGCCGTGGCCAACAGACGGCACTCACCGTTGGGAGCGATGGTCGCGCGCGCCGACGGCGGCAGCGAACAGTAGGGCGCGCGTAGCCAGTCGCCGAGGCTGGGCAGGCCGAAGGCGCCGTGGGTGTACCAGAAGAATCCGAGTGTCGTGGTGACCAGGATCGCGACGACCGCGATCAGGAGACGGTTGCGGAGCTCCTGCAGATGGTCGACGAGCGACATCGTGCCGTCTGGGTTGGCCTTGGCCCGTCGACGGCGCGGATCGAGCCTCTTGAAGATTCCGGGGGTTTGCACGGGTCCTCTGGACGCCACCTAACGGCGCGGCCTCGCGGCGCGCCGAAGGTTTGGTTTGGTCAGGCCGGTCGCTGCTCGGTGGGCTGCTGCGGCGCCGGTGCGGGCTCCACACGCTCCGAGGCGATGGGCGTCGGCGCGGGCTTGGCTGCCCCGCTTTGGACGTCGTCGTCCGGCTTCCCGTCGGACTGCATCTCCTTGATCTCCGACTTGAAGATGCGCATCGACTTGCCGAGCGAACGCGCGGCGTCGGGGAGCTTCTTAGCGCCGAAGAGCAACACGAACACCGCGATGACGATCAACCAGTGCCACGGTTGTAGACCACCCAATTTGGACACCTCCAGATGTTGGGGGCGAGTCTACTCGCCCTCTCCTGCACTAGGGACCTCGTAGGCCTGCAGCGCGGCGACGGCCGAGTCGCGCACCCGGTCTGCCAGGGATTGAGGCTCCAGAACGCGGACCGCCGAACCGAAGCCGAGGACGAACCTCGCCATCCAGCCGTCGGACGCGTACGTCATCGCCGCCTCGCAGGCGCCGCCCGGCAGTTCGTGCAGCACCCGCAGCGGGTAGTAGTCGAACATCCACGCGGCGGACCGGTCGATCAGCAGCGTCGCGGCAGGCAGCGACGGGTCCGCGTCGAACAGCGACGTGTCGGGCCCAGCCTGCACGGCGGGCTCGGGGGGCGCGGACCGCTCGTCGAGCACGCGCGCATCGACGATGCGGTCGAACCGAAACAGCCTGACCCCCTCGGCGGTGCGGCACCACGCTTCGAGGTAGGTGCGGTCACCGACGAGCACCACGCGGATCGGGTCGACGACACGGCTCGACAGCGTGTCGTGCGATGCCGAGTAGTAGTCGAGGGCCAGCGCGCGACCGTCCCGTACCGCGGCGCGCACCGCAGCCGCGGCCTGGCTCTCGATCGGTGCCGGCTCGTCGGTCGCGGCATCGGCGCCCTCGCGGGCGCCGGTCGCCGTTCCGGCCGCGGACTCGATCTTGGCGATCGCGCTGCGCGCCGCTTCCGGATCGACGATGCCCGGCACCTCGAGAAGCGCCCGAAGCGCCACCAGGATGCCCGTCGCCTCGGGGGACGTCAGTCGCAGCGGGTGATCCATCCCCGCCGAGAACGTGACGTCGATGGTGTCACCGGAGAACTCGAAGTCGATGAGATCGCCAGGCCCGTAGCCAGGCAGTCCGCACATCCACAGCTGATCGAGGTCCAGGGTGAGCTGGTGCTCGCTCACCCCGAGCTCAGCGGCGGCCTCCGCGCGGGTGATCCTTGGGTTGGCCCGCAGGTACGGGACCATGTTGAGCAGCCGCACCAGGCGGGTCGACACGCTACTCACGAGTGCGCACCTCCCCCGGCTTGCGCGCGGAGCCGCTCGATCACGTCGTCCCGCAACGACTCCGGCTCAACGACCACGGCGTCGGCGCCGTAGCCCGCGATCTCGCGGGCCAACCGGTCCTGCCTGCCGATGTCGAGCGCGATCTCGTCACCGTCGCGCCCCGCCAGCGACTTCGTGGTGACGGTGACGGCCTGACGCCGCAGCGCCGTACCTCGGCCGTCGGCGACCCAGACCCTGGCCTGCGCGCTTGGCGGCAGGTCTGCCACCACCCGGTGCACGATCTCCCTGAGGTCGACGCCGTCGGGCCGGTGCACCGCGCCCTTGGATCCGGTGGCCTTGACGTCGGCATCGATACGCGACAGCCGGAAGGTTCTGGTGGCGTCGCGGGTGCGGTCATGCCCGACCAGGTACCACCGGCCGCGGTGGGTCACGACGCCCCACGGCTCCACCGTGCGGTCGGTGTGCGGATCGCTGCGGGAGGCACGGTGCTTGAACTGGACCGCCTGGCCGGAGTCGATCGCGGCCAACAGGATTCCCAGCACGTCCTCCGACCCGCGCAGGCCCGGCAGCGAAGACGTCGCGGTGATCGCGACGGCGGACTCCGGCGCGTCGACGTCCACGCCCGCCGCCCGAAGCTTGAGCAGCGCACCCT
>NZ_JBOGDD010001090.1:0-5174 GCF_050701675.1 Mycobacterium sp.
CGCCAACGATCGCCTCAGCCGCGAGTACACCGTCGACCGCCACATCGTCACCACCATCGGTCGCGGCGCCACGCTGCCGACCGTCGCTCCCTTGAAGCGGGCCGGCAGGCCGACGCTGCTCACCTGGGGCCTGATGGGGCCGGGCAAGGGCGTGGAGCGGGTCATCGACGCGATGAGTTCGCTCAAGGAGCTCCGCGGTCAGCCGCGCTACCTCGTCGCGGGCGCGACGCACCCACGGGTGCTGGCCGCCGATGGCGAGGCCTACCGCGAAGCCTGCATCGAGCGGGCCCGCAGTACGGGCGTCGCGACGTCGGTCAACTTCGACAGCATCTACCGCAGCACCGCCTCGCTGTCGGCGCTCATCCAGTCGTCGGCGGCCGTCGTGCTGCCGTACGACTCCACCGATCAGGCCAACTCGGGCGTGTTGGTCGACGCGCTGGCGGCCGGTCGTCCCGTCGTCGCCACCGCCTTCCCCCACGCCGTCGAACTCCTCGGCAGTGGCGCGGGCGTCGTCGTCAGTCACGACGATCCGGACGCGCTGGCGTTCGCGCTGCGCCGCATGCTGACCGACCCACGGATGACCGGTGACATGGCCGCGGAGGCACGGCGGTTGGCGCCGACCTTCGGCTGGCCCATCGCCGCCGCGGCGTACATGACCCTTGCGCGTCGACTCCTCGCCGAGCGAGGGGCACTCGTATGACCACCGCGCCGCTACCGGTCTTCGACCACCTGCTGCACATCTCCGACCGTCGCGGCACCTACGAACACGCCCTCCTCGCCGAGCCGGAGCGCGCAGGCGGCTACACCACCGAGGACATGTCCCGACTGCTCGTCGTGGCCACCCGTCAGCCCGAGCCGGGCGGCGCGGTGAACGGCCTTGCGGGGCTGGCCGTGCGGTTCCTCAACGACGCTCAGTCCTACGCGGGCACCTGTCGCAACCGGATGGATGGCAAGGGCAACTGGGTGGATCAGCCGACGCTGGAGGAGTGGTGGGGCCGCTGCCTGTGGGCGCTGGGCACCGCCGCCGCGCATAGCAGTGTGGGCCTGGTCCGCCGGGTCTCCGTGATCCAGTTCGAGCGTGCCGCCAAGGTGCGGTCGCCGTTCCCGCGGGCCATGGCGTACGCCGCGCTGGGTGCCGCGGAGATCCTCTCCGTCGAGCCGGACCACGCCATCGCGCGGGCCCTGCTGACCGCCTACGCCGACAGCGTGCCCGAAGCCGTCACCGATGCCGACGCGGTGATGGCCGAGGCCATGATCGCGGCGGGCACCGCGCTCGAACGCCCGACTTTGTGTCAGCAGGGCCTCGATTCGTTGACGTCGCTCCTCGACGACCCAAAGGTGTTCGATACTCAGCCGATTGGAGTGGCCGCACTGTCGGACGCGTGTGCCCGCGCGGCCGGGGTCGACGCCAGCCCCAAGTGGCCCGACGGCGTCCGCGCCGCGGCAGCGTGGTTCGAGGGCGCCAACGACGCAGGCAAGCCCATGTGGGATCCGGAGACCGGCGGCGGGTTCGACGGTCTGAACGCCGACGGCATCGACCCGAACCAGGGCGCGGCGTCGACGCTCGCGGTGCTCTCCGCCTTGCAGAACGCACAGCGCTTCGCCACCGTGCCGGAATGACGCCCAGCTTCAAACGCGACGTCGGCTGTGAGCTCGACGTCGACATCACGGCGCCGACGACGCTGGAGTTCCAGATCGCGATCGCGCCCCATCCCAGTACCGAGGTCTACGAGTCGTTGACGTTCACCTTGGACGGCAAGGCCGTCGATCCGGTGGAGATCAGCGGCGCGCACGGCAACCGCATCCACAAGATCTACGTCGCGGGCGGCAACATGAAGGTCGCCTACTCGGCGACGGTCATCGGCCAGACCGACCCCGCGCCCGTGACGGACTACGACCTGTCGATGTATCTGCGGCCCAGCCGCTACGCCGAGGCGGACAAGTTCTATGGTTTCGCCGCAACGGAATTCGGCCAGTACGCGGACTCGACCACGCTGTTGGAGCACGTCGCGGCGTGGGTGGGCGGGCGCCTGAACTACGTTCCTGGTTCCAGTGATCCGATCGACGGCGCCGTTGACACCCTGCTCGCCGGTGCTGGCGTCTGCCGCGACTTCGCGCACCTGGTGGTGGCCATGCTGCGTGCCGTCAACGTCCCGGCACGGTTGGTGGCCGTATACGCCCCCGGTCTGTCGCCGATGGACTTCCACGCGGTCGCCGAAGCCTTCGTCGACGGCCAGTGGCGGGTCGTCGACGCAACGCTGCTGGCGCCGCGGCAGAGCCTGGTGCGCATCGCGACCGGACGGGATGCCTCCGACACCGCGTTCCTTGCGAACCACAAGGGCGCGATCAACCTCAACTCGATGAACGTGACCGCCATCGTCGACGGGAATCTGCCGTTCGACTCGATCGACCAGTTGGTGTCGATCCGCTGATCGAGGTCAGTCCGTGCTGTTGCAGTGGTCCTCGAGCTGCGCTGCTTGAGCTTTCGTATTGAGCTCGTTGGCGATCTCGTCCTGCCGTCGAGCCAGGCGGGCGTCTTCGACCAGTTCGTCGAGGATGTGGACCCGGCCGAAGTAGCGCCACTCGGCGCGGAACTCGTACTTGAAGACCGCCACGATGCCGGCGAGGGCGAGCGCGACCAGGATCGCGACGATGATGAGGACGACCGTGTTGGTGGTCATATGGGCGCCTCGAATCTTCGGTAGACCTCCAGTAGACGCGGATTCGAGCATCGTGTCAACTTCCTTGATACGTAACCGAAATCACCTGTCTGACTGTGTTTTCAGGACGATGGGATGGGGTAGCGGACAGGCTGCGCACCCATGTGGTGCGGATCACCCGATTGCGCGTACGGTCGACGTGGCCGAGTCGGTATCCCGACCTCGGCGTCAGCCATGCCTAGGGAGGGCCAAATGAGTGGACTCAGCCTCGGCATCATCGCCGTCACTCGCAAGGAGAACGAGCACCGCCTCCCGATCCATCCGGAGCATCTCGACCGCATCGACAAGAGCGTCATCGGCAGGATCTACCTCGAGCGCGGATATGGCGAGCACTTCGGGATCTCCGACAAGAAGCTGGCCCGCTCGGTGGCAGGGATGCGCTCGCGCGCCGAGCTGATCGCCGAGTGCGACGTCATCCTGCTGGCCAAGCCCGACGCCGACGATCTCGCCGAACTGCGCACCGGCCAGGTGCTGTGGGGCTGGCCGCACTGCGTGCAGGACGGGGAGCTGACGCAGCAGGCGATCGACCGCCGCCTGACGTTGATCGCCTTCGAGGCCATGAACCTGTGGCGCAAGGACGGCTCGTTCAAACTGCACGTGTTCCACAAGAACAACGAAATGGCCGGCTACTGCTCGGTGTTTCATGCCCTGGAGATCATCGGCTCGACGGGAACCTACGGGCGGCGTCTTCGCGCGGCGGTCATCGGCTTCGGCGCCACCGCGCGCGGTGCCGTGACGGCACTGACCGCCGTCGGCATCCACGACATCGACATCCTGACCAACCGCAACGTCGCCGAGGTGGCGTCGCCGATTCACTCCGCGGAGATCGTGCAGTTCGAATCCGAGGTGGGCCCCGACGGGTCGAGTTTCGCGCTCACCGACGACGGCAGGGTCCCGCTGGCCGGATACCTGGCCGAGCACGACGTCGTCGTCAACTGCGTGCTGCAGGATCCCAACGCGCCATTGATCTTCCTCGACGAGGGCGACCTCGAGGCCTTCCGGCCGGGCAGCCTCTTCATCGACGTATCCTGCGATGAGGCAATGGGTTTCAGCTGGGCAGTTCCGACGTCGTTCGAGAAGCCGACGTTCACGGTCGGAAACAACATGACCTACTACGCCGTCGACCACAGCCCGTCCTATCTGTGGAACGCCGCGACGTGGGAGATCAGCGAGGCGCTGATACCCTATCTCCCAACGATTTTGGGCGGCCCCGAGGAATGGGACGACGACGAGACGGTGCGCCGCGCGATCGAGATCCGCGACGGGGTCATCGTGAACCCCGACATCCTGGCGTTCCAGCACCGCGCGCCGGAATATCCGCACGTCCGGATGGAAACCCAGTGACCAGCAATGGAGTAACGTCATGGGTATCGAGCTGCTCGGTTCCGAGCGACAATGCTCGGCTGCAAAGGACAACACGATGGCTTCGCCCACGAAGATCCGCACCCCGTATGAGAACCGTCTAGACCTCGTCAAGACGACGATCATCGCTCACTCCAAGCTCGACGACGACGTCGCAGGCGAGCTCGCCATCGAGGTCCTCAATGCGCTGAACTCGATTCCCGAGAAGGTGCGCTGACCGACGGTCGGCCCGTCATGACGGTCAAGGTGAAGCTTCCCGATGGTGGAAGCGATGAATACATGAGGTTCGGCGACGCTTACATCAAGAACGGCGACGGCTCGCTGGACGTCGTGCGCACGGGTGCGAAGGCGGCCTACAGCTACGAGTCCGGCATGTGGAGCGGCGTCGACGGCGACGAGAAGAAGTCCACGAAGCGCCGCTTCTTCGGCTGATCGGTGTTGATCCGTTACGGTCGCCTTCCGTGGTGGTGAGGTAGCTTCTATCGACACAGCCACGCGGGGATGGCCGTTGCCGAGGAGTGAACGGTGGATTCGACGCCATTTGGGCACTATCAGCTGCAAGAGCTGCTGGGCCGAGGCGGAATGGGTGAGGTCTATCGGGCCTTCGACACCAGGACCGATCGCGTCGTCGCGCTCAAGGTGTTGCCGCATCACCTGGCGCAGGACACCGTCTTCCAGCAGCGATTCCGTCGGGAGTCGCAAGCTGCGGCCAGCCTGAGCGATCCCCACGTGGTGCCGATCCACGGCTATGGCGAGATCGACGGCCTGCTCTATCTGGACATGCGGCTGATCGAGGGCAGCACCCTCGGTGACATCCTCGCCGAGCGCAAGGGGCCGATCGAGCCCGCGCTCGCCGTGAAGGTGGTGGAGCAGGTCGGGGCGGCCTTGGACGCCGCTCATCAGGCGAGCCTGATCCACCGGGACGTCAAGCCGTCGAACATCCTGATCACCCCTGGCGAGTTCGTATACCTGATCGACTTCGGTCTGGCGCGCACCGCGGGCGAGGCGGGCATGACGACGGCGGGCAGCACCCTCGGCACGCTGGCCTACATGGCGCCGGAACGCTTCGACGGCGGACAGAGCGATCCGCGG
>NZ_JBOGDD010001091.1:0-5910 GCF_050701675.1 Mycobacterium sp.
CCCCAATGCCGAAAGAATCGCCTCGGTCGTCGCCGAACGCGCCGGCGACGTCGTGTGCGCCACCGCCGGTCACCACATGGAGGCGATGCTGGCGGCCTACGGATCGGGTGCCGTACTCGCCTCCCACGAGTCAGGTGGCCGAATACTCAACGTGGACATCGGCGGTGGCACCACGAAACTGGCGCTCATCGCCAGGGGCAGGGTTCTGGCCACTGCCGCATTTCACGTCGGTGGTCGACTGATCGCCCTGGACGGCGACATCGTGACGCGCATCGAACCGGGCGGTCAGCGACACGCCGCCGCCGTCGGACTGGAACTGGAACTCGGCAGCCGGGTGCAGCCGTCCGCACTGGACGACATCGCCTGCACCATGGCTGATTTGATCATCGCGGCGATCCAAGGCGACGCCGGTGCCGATCCGTTCTTTCTCACCGAACCGATCACCGATCGAGGCGACATCGACGGCGTGATCTTCTCCGGAGGGGTGGCCGAGTACGTATATGGCACGGAGGAAAGGGATTTCGGTGACCTGGGGCGTCGCCTCGGGACGGCGCTGCTCACTCGGATTGCCGCTGGGGAGTTGCCCGCACCGGTGTTGCCCGCCGCTCAGCGAATCCGTGCCACCGTCCTTGGCGCATCGGAGTACACGGTCCAGCTCAGCGGCATCACCAGCTTCATCCCGACACCGGAGACGACGCTGCCGCGGCGCAACGTCCAAGTGGCCAGGCCGGACTATCCGCTCGACGACGTGGTGGACGCAGCGGTGGTCGCCGCGGCGATCGAGCAGCACCTGTCGACCTTCGGACTAGACGGTGCTCCTGCCGACGTGGCGGTCGCGCTGACGTGGCACGGGCCGCCCAGTTACCGGCGGCTGCGATCGTTCGCCGAGGGCGTCGCCACTGGTCTGCGGCGGCGGCTGGCCGACGGGCGGACGGTCTACCTGATGACCGACGCGGACATCGCGGTGGTGCTTGGCACCATCCTGCGCGACGAGCTCGAGGTGGCCAACGATCTGCTCATCCTCGACGGCGTCGACCTGCGCGACTTCGACTTCGTCGACCTTGGCCGGGTCCGGCGGCCGTCGAACACGGTGCCCGTGACGATCAAGTCGCTGGTCTTCGGTGCGGACTCCACCGCGCCCCGCCCGTCCGAGGCGATGGCGTGACGATGGTGTCGGCGCCCGCGGAGTTGACGGCGCTGCGCGCCACGGTGGCGACGGCCTGCCGGATCCTGGCCGACCAGGGGTTGGCCGCCGACGTCCTCGGTCACGTCAGCGCCCGGCTGGACGCCGATCGAATCCTGTTGCGCTGCAGGGGGCCCGAGGACCGCGGGTTGTCGTTCACCACGACTGAGGACATCCGTGTCGTCGGCCTGTCCGAACCGGGTGAACCGGGCGGCGACTACGCGCTGCCGAACGAGTCCCACATCCACACCGAGCTGTATCGGTCGCGCCCCGACGTGGGCGCGGTCGTGCACGCGCACCCCCGCGACGTCGTCGTGGCCGATCTGGCCGCGGTCGAGCTGGTGGACGTGTTCGGCGCCTACAACATTCCCGCCTCCCGTCTGGCCCGCCGCGGAGTTCCCGTCTATTCGCGGCCGGTGCTGATCCGGACGCCGGAACTGGGCCGTGAAGTCGTCGCGGCGATGGGCGGCGCCGACGTCGGCATCCTGCGCGGTCACGGCGTGGTGACGGTAGGAGAGTCGGTGCCACAGGCGATCCTGCGGGCATTGGATCTCGTCGAGTTGTCCCGCACCTGCGCCGAGGTCCGGCGACTCGGCGGCCCGCTGCGGGCGCTGTCCGAGGAGGATCGTCGCGAGCTGCCCGACCTCGGTTCGTCCTTCAACGACCTGTCCCGCTGGCGTCACTACGCCGGCCACCTGCGGCCCTACAGCCCGCCGTCGTCTGCGGGCAGCGGTGTGATCCGCCGGCCCAGATAGGTGCATTCGGGTTCGTAGAGCAGTGCCGCGACGTCGTCGGCGGTCATCGTCTTGATCAACTGGTCGACCTGTCCGGTCAACGGCAACACCAGACCGCCGTTCTGCGCCAACGCCATCACGAAGTCCATGTCCTTTTCCTGCCAGGTGAACCGGGTGGAATCCCAACGTTGCAGGGTGCCGTTGTCGCCGGGGCACTTCTGCAGGACCTCGCGCATCCGTTGGGCATCCACCCCATAGCGCTTCGCCAGCGCGAGGGCCTCGAAGTTGGCCACGCTGTGGATCCAATGCAGCAGGTTGTTGCACGTCTTGGCGAGTTGGCCGGCGCCGAGCGGGCCGACGTGCTCGACGGCGCGGCTGTAGCTGAGCAGCACCGGCCGTGCGCGCTCCACGTCGGCCGCCTCACCGCCGCACAGCGACAGCAGATTTCCCTCCCGGGCGCCCAGCGCGCCGTAGACCACCGGTGCGTCGATGATTCGCAGACCGGCCGACTCCACCACCGCCGCCGCGCGCCGCATGGCGTCCAGCCCGTGGGTGCCTGCCACGACGAGCAGTCGACCGGGCTCGCCGTGAGCGGCCAGTTCCCCTGCGACCGCCTCCATCTGGTCGTCGGTGCGTAGGCACGACACGACGATGTCGGCGGCGCGGGCCAGTTCGGACAGATCCGACGCGGGCTGGGCGCCCTTGGCCGCGGCCGCGGCAACACGCTGCGGATCGACGTCGTAGGCGATGACGTCGAATCCGTGGCTGAGGATGTGCCCGGTCATCGGCAGACCCATGTCACCAACTCCGATGACTCCGATCATGTTTCGTCCCTTCCCTCGTATTCCTCGAACGCGGCGGCGCCGGGGGTGAATGCGGTCGATGGCTGGCCATCAAGGACCTAATGGTATTACAGTTAGTTTATTGTGGCGACGGTCTCAACCGCGCCGAGAAGACGATGACTTTAGAGAGGGCGGATCGTGCTGAGGGCAGACGTCAATGAGCTGTTGACCCGTACCGGGCCAGGTACGCCGATGGGGGAGATGTTCCGGCAGTACTGGCTACCTGCGATGCTGGCCGAGGAACTGCCCGACGACGACTGCCCGCCGGTACGGGTAAAGCTGTTGAGCGAGCGGATGATCGCCTTCCGTGACAGCCAGGGGCGCTACGGACTGATGGACGAATTCTGTGCCCATCGCGGAGCGTCGTTGTGGTTCGGGCGCAACGAGGGCTCGGGGCTGCGGTGTCCCTATCACGGGTGGAAGTACGACGTAACGGGCCAGGCCATCGAGATCCCCTCCGAACCCGAGCACAGCACGTTCTGCGCCCACGTCAAGCTGACGTCCTATCCGCTGGTGAAGGTCGGCGACCTGCTCTGGACCTACATGGGTGATCCCGAGAAGCGCCCACCGCTGCCCGAGTTCGAGTTCGCGATGGTGCCCCCCGGGCAGACCTACACCTCGAAGCGGTGGCAGGAGAGCAACTGGCTGCAGGCGTTCGAGGGCGGTATCGACTCCAGCCACGTCTCGTTCCTGCACGCCGGTGGACTCAAGAGTGACCCACTCTTCAAGGGCACCAAGGGCAACGACTACAACATGGGCGATCTCAAGCCCTACTTCGAGGTCGCCGACTCCGATGGCGGACTGTTCGTGGGCGCTCGCCGCAACGCCGAGGAGGACACCTACTACTGGCGGATCACACCGTGGGTGATGCCGTGCTTCACCATGGTCCCGCCGCGCGGTGACCATCCGGTGCACGGTCACTTCTGGATCCCGATCGACGACGAGAACTGCTGGACCTACTCCTTCGACTACCACCCGGTGCGACCCTTGTCGGCCGGCGAGGTGCAGGCGATGAAGGACGGCCACGGCGTGCACAGCGAGAACATTCCCGGCACGTTCCGTCCGGTGCGCAACAAGGACAACGACTATCTGATCGACCGGGAGGCGCAGCGCCGCGGTGACACCTATTCGGGGGTGTCCGGCATCGCCATCCAGGACTCGTCCCTGCAGGAGAGCATGGGTCCGATCGCAGACCGGACCAAGGAGATGCTGGTCTCGGCCGACAGTGGAATCATCAAGGCGCGCCAGAAGCTCCGACGCGCCGCCGAGGCGCTGCGGGACGACGGGACAACGCCGCCAGGGGTCGACCCAGCTCATCATCGCGTGCGCTCGGCGGCGGTGGTGCTGCCGCGCGACGCCGCCTTCGCCGAGGCGTGCCGCGAGGACCTGGCGGTGCGCGAAGGTATCCGGCAGACGTCGGTATGAGCACCGCATTCCGGCCGATACTTGGCAGCAGTTGTGCGCGGGCCACGACCCCGGCCGAGATGCGTCATCGCATCGACCGGCCGATCCGCGGACGCCGCGGTGCACGCATCATCGGACTCGACAGCGGTGCGGACGCGATCGTGCGGCGCATCACCGGCGAGCCGTGGGGCATGGCGCGGTTCTTCGCCCTCGCCAAGACGGTGGGTCCGGTCGGTGACGGCGGATCGGCGTCGGTGGTGTTGCGCGACGCCGAAGGGACCGACTCGAGCCTGCTCGCCGAACTCGACGACGCCGACGTCGTGATCCTGGTGGCGACCACCGACGCCGACGGCGCGGCAGCCATGGTCATCGGAGCCGCATGCACGGTGCGCGCGATCATGACCGCCGCCCTGGTGATCGGTGAGCAGTCGCTGGTTGGTCCGACGGTGGCCGCGGTCCGGCCGCACGCGCGGGTATTGATGGTCAGCGCCGATGAGCACGACGTGGTCGATCTGCTCAGCGCGCTACGAGCGTGAAGGAGCCTGACGTGGGCAAGAAGGTGCAGTTGGCCGATCTCGCGGCAATGAAGCGGGCCGGAAGCAAGATCGTCGGCGTGGTGGCATGGGACTACCAGATGGCACGCATCGTCGATCGCGCCGGCGTAGACGTGGTGTCGGTCGGTGACACCGTCGGCATCAACCTGTGGGGGCATCCCAACCCGCTGGAGGTGACGATGGATCAGATGATGGTGGTCTGCCAAGCCGTGCGGCGAGGGGTGACGCGTGCGCTGCTGAGCTGCGACTTCCCGTTCGGGCCGATGCAGGAGGGCCCGAAGAGTGCCGTGCGGGCCGCGATTCGATTCGTCAAGGAAGCCGGCGTGGACATGGTCAAGCTCGATGGCGCGGCCGAGCACCTGGACGCCGTCACCGCCGTGACGCGGGCCGGGATCCCGGTGTTCGCCCAGTTCGGCATCACTCCTCAGACCTCGCTGAAGTACGGGGTGACCTATCACGCGACCCCCACTGCGGGCGACACCATCCCCGATCAGCTGCTCGACGAGATGGTGGGTGAGGCCAAACGTCTCGAGGAGGCCGGGGCCGCGCTGCTCAACTTCACCAACTCGGGGCCGGTCGTCGGCGCCGCCGTCGCGCAATCGGTGTCGATTCCGGTGCTGGGTGGCTTCGGCGGCGGGCCGTGGCTCGACGGTCGGATGCGGATGGCCAACGCGGCGATCGGCTACGGCGCCGACGCGCTCGACGACCCTCCCGACACCTACGCCAACGTCGCACGGATCGCGCACGACGCGATCGCCGCCTACGCCGAGGACGTCCGGTCCGCTCGACAGATTCCCGGCGGCATTCCCGGCTGAAGGAGGCAGGCACCGATGAGTTCCACGTCGGGTACACCGGCCTCCGAGGCCGTGATCGACGGCATCCTCACCCGTTACGCGGTCGCGGGATCGGGTCCGCCGCTGTTGATGTTCTCACCAGGCGGATTCAACGCGACGATGGCCAACTGGGAGACTCACGGGATCTACCAGCGCACGGCGATGCTTGCCCGGTTGCGAGAACGGTTCACCTGCATCACCTTCGACAAACGGGAGTCCGGCGGGTCCGGTGGCCGGGTGGAGCGGGTGCGGTGGCTCGACTACGCCCATCAGGGCCTCGGACTGCTCGATCACCTCGGCTACCAACGGGCCTACGTCATGGGCGCGTGCGTCGGTTGTTCGATCGCCACGGTGCTGGCG
>NZ_JBOGDD010001092.1:0-6197 GCF_050701675.1 Mycobacterium sp.
GCGCGGTACCACCGTTGAGCCTCCGCGAGGCGCCCGGCCCGGCGCAGCAGGTCGGCCCGAATCGTCGCGACGGTATTCAACCGCGCCAACCGTGGATCGTCGGCCACCTCATCGAGCGCGGCTAGGCCGGCCGGGAAGCCGTCCCGGAACCCGATGGCCAGTGCTCGATTCGCCCGGACCACCGGTGAGTCGAGCATCGCCAGCAGCCGGTCATACGCCAGACAGATCGTCGCCCAGTCCGTGTGCTGCCAGCTGGGTGCGGTGGCGTGTAGCGCGGCGATCACCGCTTGCGGTAGGTATGGGCCTGCGGCGCCTTCGGCCCGTCGCAGCTCATCCAGACCCCGTGCGATGCGGCCGCGGTCCCAGCGGCTCCGGTTCTGCTCGTCGAGCGGTATCAGCGCACCGCTGTGGTCCACCCGGGTCCGGCGTCGCGAATCGTGCAGCAGCACCAGCGCCGCCAGCGCGTGGGCGTCGCGGTTGCCGGGTAACAGCGAGCACAGCTCACCAGCCAGCCGCACCCCCTCGTCGCACAGTTCGTCGCGGATGGCCGACGGGCCGCCCGTCGACCAGTAGCCCTCGGTGAACACCGAATAGATACAGCCGAGCACATGCGGCGTGCGCTCGGCCAACAGTTCGGCCGGAGGTACCCGCAATGGGATGTTGGCTGTTCGGATCTTGTTCTTGGCCCGGGTGATTCGCTGACCCACTGCAGCCTCGGACAGCAGCAGCGCGCGGGCGATCTCGGTGACGGTCAGGCCTGAGATCAATCGCAGGGTCAGCGCCAGCTGCGAGCTGCGGTCCAGCGCGGGATGAGCACACGTGAACATCATCCGCAGCTCGTCGTCGCGCACCGGGTTCAACTCACCCGCGGCGTCGGCCCGCGCTGTCACCTCCTCGTACACCGCCGAGAATTCCTTTCCGGGACGTTGGGATTCACGCCGCATCCGGTCCAGCGCGCGGTTGCGGGCCACTGTGGTCAGCCAGGCGCCGGGATTGGTGGGCAGTCCTTCGGACGGCCATACCCGCAGTGCCTGCGCACAGGCCTCCTGGACGGCGTCCTCGGCAATCGTGAGATCGCCGGACCAGCGCGCGATTGTGGCCACGGCGGGGCCCCACTCGCGCCGAAAGACACCGTCCAGTTCGGCCATGGGTGCCTTACAGCCCGGAAACCCCGGCGAGTTGACGGACCTGGACGGCGGAGGCGGGGATCATCGCGGCGAGTTTGACGGCCTCGTCGCGGTCGGCGGCGGACAGTAGATAGAAGCCGGTGGCGATCTCGGCTCCTTCCACGTAGGGCCCGTCGGTCAACAACACCTCACCGTCGCGAACGCGCACCGTCGTCGCCGTCGTCGGCGCCTGTAGCGCGGCCCCGCCGACGATGTGATCGCCTGCGGCGGCTGCGAATTCACCGTGCCGTTCCGCTTCCGCCTGCCACTCCGGCGTGCCCGGAACAAAGGCGGATGCCGGTGGCTCGAGCAGCAACGCCAGCCACTGGCCGCCGGTCTGCGACCAATCCGGATCGAACGCGTGGAAAGTCGGCCGGACCTCCACCGCCCCGAACTCGGCCACTGGGATGTCGCGGGCCAGCGCCAGTGCCTCGTCGAGATTCTCTGCCTCGAACACGTAGTAACCGCAGGCCACCTCGGCGCTCTCGGCGAATGGGCCGTCGGTGACGATCGGGGCATCCGGACCACCCGTGATGCGCACAGCGCTTGCCGCAGGCGCCAAGGCATCGCCCGCGCGGATCGCCGAGCCCGCCTTGGCATGGAATGCTTGGAAGGCGGCCATTCCCTCGGCGCCCTCCTCAGGCGTGCGCTCGCGCTCCTGGCTGATCAGTAGGGCGAAGTACTGCATTGTCGTCTCCTCTGGTTAGCGAGCGGAAACCGGTGTATTCCACTCTCTACCCATCCGACGAACGGCACTGCCTCAATCCGACAGCTGGCGTCTGATTACTTCTGCAGCGTGAACTGATGCACGCTGATGTGGCCTCCGCGGAAATACCGCTGGCAGCCGTTGAGGTACTTGTCGTGGCGGCCTGGCGCAGAACTCCAGTCGCACGATCGGGCACGAGGAGTACGCGACACCGAGGCCGCCGGTGCCGGTCCAGCTCAAGTACGGCTACCCCGCGGACGCCGGGGATCTGGTGATCGTCGGTCCCGCCACCGCTGCTGCCCTGAATCTGAGGGTGGTGCCACCCGCAGAGCTGACGTGAATCCCACCGCCTCCGGATCGATCGGCGCTAGAATCGGCTATATCCACTGTCAGACAAAGGGGTTCGCGATGGCTGTCATATTGAGACCGGGTGACGACAACGATCTTGTTCGGTTGCTTCAGGCCAGACTCAACCGCGACTACCCACTCTATTCCCGCCTGGTCGTCGACGGCGTCTACGGGCCGGCCACCACGGCGGTGGTCAGGGAGTTCCAGCGGCGCGCGGGGCTGGTGGTCGACGGTATCGCCGGCCCCCAGACGCTCGGGCGTCTCGGGCTGAGGTTCGATCAACCCCCTCCGACACCGACTACGCTGCCGTTCTTCTACTGCGCCTCCGGTACCTGGGAAACTCCATTCCAGGGGCCGCCCTTCGACGTGGGTTGGCGGCTCGAACAACTGGGGCGGGTCCGAAATCAACCCGTCGGATATCCCGCCTCGGGGTTCCTCTATCCGAACCCGTTTCTGAGCTACAACGAATCGGTAGCCCTCGGGGTAGCCGAACTCGTCCGGCTGATCCTGATGAATGCGGGCAAGTTCTACCTCTGCGGCTACAGCCAGGGCGCCGAAGTGGTGGTGCGGACACTGCGACTGATGCTGCCCGGCCAGCCGTTGGCGCACCGCGCCGGCGACCTCCTCGATGTCGTCACCTTCGGCAGCCCTTGCCGCCCGCCCGGGCCGACGCGGCTTGGCAACAACCCGCCGGGGTCCGGCATTTCCAGGATCTACACTCCGACCGAGTTCCGCGCGCGCACATTCGATTTCGTGCTCGACGGCGATATGTACGCGACGGCCACCGATGACACGTTGCTGCATCTCGGATACGAGGCGCTGACACCCCTCGAGCTCGAGCTGCCGTTCGCCGTGAAGATCATCACCCTCATCCAGAGCGATGAATTCCTCGCTCTGCTGAACCTCGCCAACACGCCGGAGACATTTGCGAAGGTGGTGAGGACGGCGATAGTGGTGGGGGATTTCATTGTTCGCAATCCGCATGTCCACTACCAGGACTGGATCGCCTTCAACGGCGCGACAGGAGTCGACCGCGCGGTTCAGATTCTCACCGATACACCGCCCGGTCAGCCGGCGGCCGCAGCGGCCTCTCAGCCAGCTAGCTCGGAATAGCCTGCGCGCACAGTCTAGTTCGCGACGGCATCGTGCCGAGGGACGATCATCGTCGCCACCGGCGCATGCCGCAGGATGCGCGCCGCCGCCGAGCCCAGGAACACCTGAGCTGCCGGTCCGGCCGCGCCAGACCCCAGCACCAGGATGTCGCCGGCGCTCCACTGGACGGCGTCGACCGCGTCACGCCACGTCGGTCCCGCCCCGATCACCACCTCGGCATCGAGGGTGCCGACACCAGAACGGACCGTCTCCAGCTGGGCAGCGATCCCCTCGTGGGTCCGTCGCGCCCACTGCTGCACGACGAGGTCTTCGGCGGCCGGTTCGATCGCACCGCTGAACATGCTGACCGGGCGCACGGTGAAGGAAGCGATCCGCAGTCGCGCCGACCAACGCTTGGCCAATTCCGCACTCGTCGAGACCAACCCAACCGCATCCGCCTGGCCGCCATAGGCCACCGTCAACCGCTCTATCCGGCCGGGATGCCCCGGATATCCCCGAGGTGCGATGGCCACGGGGACCGCGGCGGTGTGGACGAGGCGATCGGTGACGCTACCCAACGCGATCCTGCCGAGCAGACCGGAGGAGGACGAGCCGACGACGACGACGTCCGCGTCCATCTCGGCCGCGAGTTCGGTCAAACCCTCCGGGATCGATCTGGCCTGGTGAACCATCTGCCACACGTCCAGATCGTCGGGGAGTTGGTCGGCAATCGCCTTGAGCGATTTCTTGGCCTGCATGCCAACGTAGTTGAGGTATTCGTCCTCGACGGGATCTGACCTAGGCGGCCACGGGCGTTCGACGATCGCCGCAGCGACGATCCTGGCCCGGGTGCACCTGGACAGCTGCGCCGCTAGATTCAGCGGTGCAATCCCTTGCCGGCTCGCGCTGAACCCCGCGATGATCGTCATCGCGGAACCTGGTTTACCACAACAGACTTCGAGATGATGTGCGTCACGGGCACCTTGAATTGGGTGCGGGCGCGGTCGACGACGTCGAAACGGTGCCACACCGAGAACTCGGGCGGCAGCGTCGAGATCACGATCTGATCAGGACTGAACTGCGCGACGGCGTGGTCCAGCGCACGTAGTGGCCGGTCATCACCCAGTTCACCTTCTGCGTCGAGGTTCTCGCTGCGCAGTGCGGTCAACGTGGCTTGGAGTCTGGCCGTCGCAGCCTCCTGGGTGGCCTCCGTGACGTCGCGCGGTCCGTGTGTGGATGCGGCACCGGTATCGACGGGGCTGGCCGGAACCACCACCAAGTACTTCGCCGCCCTGTCGGCCCCGATGCGCCGTAGCTCATCGAGCAGCTCGCGGGAGTCGACTGTCTGATTGGCCAGCACGAGCACTCGGTGCGGCGGCGCGCCGCTCGGGACTTCAGCGGGCTCTGCCGGGCGCCGTTTCACAAACCGCCTGTTCGCGAGGAAGAGCAGGATCACGACCGCCCAGGACAGCAGACTCAGTACCAGCTGGGATCGCAGCGCCGTGTCGACGAACATCTGCACCAGAATGGCCACGATTCCCAGCGCGGTAAGCACCGAGAGCACCGGGAACAGCCACATCTTCACCCGGAGCTCGGAGTCCGGAGTGCGGTAGCGAAGCACGATCTGCGAGATCGCGATCAGCAGGTAGACGAAGAGGATGATCGCGCCACTCGAGTTGAGCAGGAAAGCGAAGACCGTGTCTGGCGAGACCGCCGCAGCGATCACGCACAGGAACCCGATGATCGAGGACGCCAGGATCGCATTCGCCGGCACACCGCGACGGGTCACCTTAACGAGTGCGGGCGGCGCCTCCCGCCGCGCAGCGAGCACGAAGAGCATCCGCGAGGCGGTGTACATGCCTGAGTTGAGGCAGCTCAGGACCGCCGTCAGCACGACCGCGTTCATCACGTGGTCTGCGTAGGGAATTCCCATCTCCGTGAAGGCGGCGACGAAGGGCGATGCGGCCAGCGCATCGCCGTTCCACGGCAGGATGATCACCAGCAGCAGCACCGCGCCCACGTAGAAGATCAGGATCCGCAGGATCACCGAGTTGGCGGCTTTGGCCACCGCTCTCTCTGGATCCGCAGACTCTGCGGCCGCGATGGTCGCGATCTCGGCGCCGACCATCGAGAAGATGACGGTCACGATGCCGACGGTGATCACGCCGAAGCCCAACGGCATGAAGCCGCCATGACTGGTCAGGTTCGAGAAGTCCGCCGATTTACCAGGCCACAGTCCGAAGACGAATGCGGCACCCAACGCGATGAACGCGATGATCGCGGCCACCTTGATGCCGGCGAACCAGAATTCGAACTCACCGTAGGAGGACACCGAGAAGAGGTTGGTCGCGGTCATCAGGACCATGAAGATCAATGCGGACAGCCACAGCGGGACGTCGATCCAGTACTGCACGATCTTGGCGCCCGCGATGGCCTCGAAGCCGACCACGATCACCCAGAAATACCAGTACAACCACCCGACCGAGAATCCGGCCCAATGCCCAAGAGCGTTGCGCGAATAGTCCGCGAACGATCCGGTGGACGGGTTCGCCACGGCCATCTCGGCCAGCATCCGCATCACCATGATGATCAGCACGCCGGCCATGCCGTAGGTGAGGAAGACCGCGGGCCCGGTATCGCCGATGACGACGCCGGAGCCGACGAACAGGCCTGCGCCGATGACCCCTCCGATGGCGATCATCGTGAGTTGCCGCTGACTCAGTGCTTTCTTCAGGGTGGGTACCGCGCTCATGGGAAAGACCTCCGTCACCACGCAAACAGGACGACCGACCAGCGTCGAGTACCCGGATGTGATTCAAATCACTCATCGGGCGGCCGCGGGTTCCACGGCCATGCGGCGATGGCCGCTCCTGACGGTTGTGTGA